>CAMTWC010000108.1:0-7944 GCA_947085345.1 uncultured Gammaproteobacteria bacterium
ACGTGTGCTCTTCCGATCTGGTGTCGGTTTTTCATGGGTCAAGCGGGCCGGGTCGGCAGGGTGTCGCCGCACAAACCAATAAAACCAATGGCTTGAAATGGAGCGCTCCCAGCGTGAGGCTGGCATAAATGGTGCTGGTCAGCAGACAACCGAACCAAGCCGATACAGCCATGACCGTTTTTTATGAGATGTTGAATACGATTTCCCGCCGCCGAAAGGCCGAAGCGGGCTCACCGTTTGCTTCAGTGAGCGCCACCGAGAAATGGCTGAAAAACCTGCCTTCAGACTCGGATTACGACACCCACCACGCGCTGGTCGAAGGGCTGGAGCGTTTCAATGCCGAAAATGAAACGGCCTCGCTCAACCGCATGAAATCGCTGATGAAGCTGGAAGCGGCAGGCCTGCCCTTGCAACTCCGCATTGTCGAGCAGTATGTGCGCAACCAGGCGGTATTCCGGCTGGCGCGCCAGGCCTTGTGGCGTGAATCGTGGGTGTTCTGGTCGCTGCTGGCCGAGGCCTGGCTTGGCATGCTGAAGCAGGCCTACCGTGGTCCGGCCAGCGCGGCACTCAAGCCCTTCGCCGCCGAGATCGCCACGCGCGCCCTGCGTTACGCCGGCCTGGTGATGCGCTGGGACTACCATCAGGCGCGCAATCCGGCGCCGTCGGCCTGGCGGCGCATTCACAAGATTTACCGGCTGGTCGAGCGTGACGGCTATGCGATGCGGAAGGTGACGATCGATGAGCGCCCCACCCATTGCGCGCGCGAATATGCGCTGGTGGTGTTGCTGGGGCTGGTGCATCCGCTGGGTTACCGCGCACAGGAGGTCGAGGCCATCGCGCAGATTCTCGATGGCTATGATCCGCTGCCGTTGCCTACCCAAGTGCCACGGCCGGGTGTGCATACCCATGTGGTGGATCTGTCCCTGTCTGAAGGCGCCAGCGTGCTGGACGGCGATTGCGTTCAGGGTCGGCGCCTGCGTTACTTTGCCCTGAAATCCCTGATCGATTATCTGAAATCGCTGGATCAAACTTCGGCTGCAGAGGTGGACAACGACTTCCCCCGCCAGATGGCGAGCCTGATCGAGCGTGGCGGCATTGGCCGCAATCGTCAGCGCACCCATCGCTTCGGTCGCGTCTGGGTTGCGGGGGGCATGGACAATATCCTGACAGCCCTGGCCGACCCCGATACGGCCAAGGGCCGCGCGGCCCTGGAGTCTTGGGCGTTGCGTGACGAGAGCATGGAGGGAATGGGGTTTGCCTTGTCGGCGGAGCAGGCGCAAGCCTTGCCGCATGGCCGCCTGGTGGCGGTCAGACGGGACCTTTCGGGGAACGTCTGGCACTTGCAGGCGATCCGCTGGACGCGTGAGGAAGACGGTCAGCACCTGGTCGGGACGCAATGCCTGTCCCGCCATCCCAAACGGGTTGAAATCCATCACGAGGAAGCGGGCGCGGGCGCGAAGCAGGAAAAGACCTGGGCGGTGTTCCTGCCGATGAGTCACCTTGGGCAGAGCGTGAGCAACCTGCTGATTCCGCAGACGCATTACCAGCTGGGCGCGCCGCTGGCCCTGCTTGACGGCGATGTAATCTATCGCCTGCGGCTGGGCGAGGTGCAGGAAAGCCACGAAGGCTGGCTGCGCGTGGGGATGGATGTGGTGGGGCGGGAGCAGCTCGCTGCTGCCGCCTGAGCTTGAATCTTCAGCGCGTGCGGATATCGCCGAAATGAAAGTCGAATGAGCCGGCACGGCGGTCGCTGAAATACTGCTCCAGCGTGGCGCGCACGGTGCGGAAGGCGATGTCGTCCCAGGGGATTTCGGCTTCGGTGAAGAGCCGCGCTTCGAGCGACTCGATACCGGGCTGGAAATCCAGGTCCAGCAGGCGGGCGCGGAACATGAAGTACACCTGATTGATGTGCGGCAGGTTGAACAGGGTATAGAGGCCGCCGACCTCGATGTGCGCGCCGGCTTCTTCCCAGGTTTCGCGCGCCGCCCCTTCGAGCGTGGTCTCGCCGTTTTCCATGAAGCCGGCGGGCAGCGTCCACAGGCCATACTTGGGCTCGATGGCGCGGCGGCACAGCAGCACCTTGTCTTCCCATTCGGGGATGCAGCCGACCACCATTTTGGGATTCTGGTAATGGATAGTGCCGCAGTCGGGACACACATGGCGCGGCAGGTGATCGCCATCGGGCACGCGCAGCACCACGGCGCCGCCACATTCACTGCAAAAATTCATCCTGCGTCCATTTCTGTCCTGATGGTGCACGGTAACAAAATCTCCCCACATCGATCAAGGGCGAAACTGGAGCGTGGTTGTTGCTACTTTAGTGGCTTTACAACCACGGCCTGCCCTTTACGGGTGGAATGCGCGTGCGCGAGCGATTATCATTTGGGCTCATTCAGCGTTGTTGTTAAAGTCCATGCGTCCCTCCCATATCGAAACCATCCTCGACCGCGAATTTGAAAGCGCCGCCGACGGCCACCATACGCCAGTGATGCTGTGGGGCCCGCCTGGCGTCGGCAAGTCGCAGATCGTCGCCAAGATCGCGCAGCAGCACAGCGTGCCGCTGATCGACATCCGCCTGTCGCAGATGGAGCCGACCGACCTGCGCGGCATCCCGTTCCGCAACGGCCAACTGGTCGAATGGTCGATTCCCTCGGTGCTGCCCGATACCGAACGCCACGGCCCGGCGGGCATCCTGTTCCTCGACGAGATCACCTCGGCGCCGCCGACCGTGTCGGCCGCCGCCTACCAGCTGATCCTCGACCGCCGCCTGGGCGAATACAAGGTGCCCGACGGCTGGGTGATTTTCGCCGCCGGCAACCGCCAGGGCGACCGCGGCGTGACCTACGCCATGCCGGCGCCGCTCGCCAACCGCTTCACCCACTACGAAGTCGAGGTGAACCTCGACGACTGGGTGGCCTGGGCGCACAGCGAGGGCATCGATCCGCGCGTGATCGCCTTCCTGCGCTTCCGCCCCGATCTCCTGTTCAGTTTCGATCCCGCGCACACGCCGATCGCCTTCCCCAGCCCGCGCTCGTGGGAGTATGCCCATCGCGCGCTGCAGAAATTCGACCGGACCGCGCTGCTGGCCGATTCGCTGCAGGCCTGCGTCGGCCAGTCGGCCGGGCTGGAGCTGAAAACCTTCGTCGACAACATGGCGCAGATGCCCGACATCGACGCCATCATCGCCGGTGAGGTCGCCGAGGTGCCAGAAGGCATCGACCTGCAGTACGGCGTCGCCGCCGCGCTGGTGCGCCGGGCCTTGCAGGCCGCCGACAACGGCAACGCCACTGCGGTGTACGGCAATATCCTCAAGTACGCGCAGCGTTTCCCGCAGCGCGAAATGGGCGTGATGCTGGTGTCCGACCTGCACCGCGCGGTGGGGCGCCCGCTGTTCGCCGTGCCGGCCTTCGCCGAGTGGGCCAACAGCATCACCGATCTGGTCCTGTACGAACACTAAATCCATGGCCGACCAGCCCGACGCCGCGCTCGAACCCATCCTCACCAAGCTGGCTGCCGCGCGCACCCGCCTCATCATGGAGCGCCCCTTCCTCGGCGCGCTGGTGATGCACCTGCCCTTGAAGCCCGGCGGCAACTGGTGCGCCACCACCGGCACCGACGCGCAGGCCTTCTATTTCAATCCGAAGTTCATCGAGAACCTCAATCTCGCGCAGACGCAGTTCGTGCTGGCGCACGAGGCGATGCACTGCGCGATGGGCCACCCCCACCGCCGCAACCATCGCGTCAAGCGGCGCTGGGACGTGGCGTGCGACCACGCGGTCAACCTGATCCTGATCGAGGAAGGCCTGAAGCCGCCGCTGCACGGCATCCTTGCCGACCAGAATTTCATGACCCTGTCGGCGGAGGAAATCTATCCGCTGATCCCCGAGGACACGCCGGAAGAGTCCTTCGACCAGCACCTGTTCGACAACGACAACGAGCAGGGCGCGAGTCCCGACGAGAACGAGCGCCAGGACAATCCCGACGCAGGCGAATCAGGTGGCCAGGGCAAGGAAGGCCAGAGCGAAGCCGAGAAAAAAGAGGGCAGCGGCAGCCAGGTCTCGCAGAAGCCGAACGAGTTGTCGCCTTCCGAGCGCGAGGAGCTCGCCGAGCAATGGAAGAACCGGCTGGCTGCTGCCGCCCAGGCCGCGCGCCAGGCCGGAAAATTATCCCAATCGATGATGCGCTGGGTCGACGGCCTCTTGGCGCCCAGCCTGCCGTGGCGTGCGCTCTTGGCGCGCTTTTTCGCGGTCAACCAGCGCGACGACTATTCGTGGCGGCGGCCGTCAAGACGAGAAGGCGACGCGCTGCTGCCGCGCCTGTCGAGCGAGGGCATCGAGGTGGTGGCGGCGATCGATACCAGCGGCTCGATCAGCGACGACGAACTGCGTGAATTCGTTACCGAACTCGACGCGCTGAAAGGCCAGGTGCGCGCCCGGGTGACGCTGCTGGCGTGCGACAACCACGTCGCCGAGGCCGCGCCGTGGGAATTCGAGCCATGGGACACCATGGAGCTTCCCGCTGAACTCGCGGGCGGCGGCGGCACCGATTTCCGCCCGGTGTTCGACTGGGTCGAGCACGAAAACCGCAGCCCCAACATGCTGGTGTACTTCACCGACGCCGAGGGCGACTTTCCCGAGACCCCGCCGAATTACCCGGTGATCTGGCTGATCAAGGGCAAGGGCGCGGTGCCCTGGGGCGAGCGGGTGCAGCTCAATTGAACGCAGCCGACGCCCAGCCCAACCGCGTGCGCAGTTTCCTGTTCGAGCAGCTCGACATTCGCGGCGCCTGGGTGCAGCTCGGCCCCGCCTGGCGCGAGATGACGGCGGGGCGCAATTATCCCGAACCCGTTCTCGAACTGCTGGGCCAGCTGGCGGGGGTCGCCACGCTGATCACGGCCAATCTCAAGCAGGCGGGGCGGCTCACCTTCCAGCTGCGTGGCGAAGGCGCGGTGTCCTTGCTGGTGATGGATTGCGACGAGCAGTTGCGCCTGCGCGGCATGGCGCGCACGCCGCCGCAGCTGTCCGCCGGCAGCCTGCCGGCCCTGCTTGGCGAGGGCGCGCTGACCCTGACGCTCGACACCGCCGGCATGCACCAGCCTTACCAGAGCCATGTGCCGTTGCAGGGCGAGACCCTGGCCGCGGTATTCGAGCATTATCTGGAACAGTCCGAACAGACCCCGACCCGCCTGTGGCTGGCGGCCAACCAGGAGGCTGCGGCGGGCCTGTTCCTGCAGGCCTTGCCGGGCGCGGACGCGCGCGATGCCGACGGCTGGAACCGGGTTCAGTTGCTGGCCGGAACGGTGCGGGCGGAGGAGCTGCTCGGCCTTGGCTCGATCAAGCTGATCGAGCGCCTGTTTCCCGAAGAGGATGTGCGGGTGTACGATCCACGCCCGGTCAGCTACTACTGCCCGCGCGATCCCGAAAAGATCGAGACCATGCTGCGCGGTGTGGGACGGGCGGAATGCGAAGCCATCCTTGCCGAGCATGGTGAAATCCGGGTACACGACGATATCTGCAACCATGAATATGTGCTGGATGCCGCCGCGGTGGCGGCACTTTTCAAGTGACATGATCCCGGATGTCCATTGGAATGCGCCTGCAGCGGTTTGGCGCTGATGGCACTCTCGGTTGAATGAAAGGATGCGCGATGCGGACAGGATGGATTGTGTTGGGGGTGCTGGCTGTATCGGCCGGCGCATGGGCCGATGACGGACGTTACCAGGCCCTTCCCCTGGCCGGCACGGCCGGTGGCCAGGGCGGCGGCCGGGCGTTCATTCTGGATACCCGCGAGGGCCATGTCTGGATATGGAGCGAGAACGAACCGATCGCCGCGGCCGACGGCCGCCGCCGCTACGGGGCGGGCTTCATCTATCAGGGCAAGCTGCGCCCCGGCACCCTGCCCGGTGAACTGATCGAACAGCCGGCCCGGTGAGCCGTGTCCGGCGATGAACCGCACGGGGGTCGGCAGGCCAAAATAATAAAGTCCGTGCCGGATAAGGCCGATATGTCCATATCCTTGCGATCCACCCCGAGTAACCATGCAGACTGAACCCGCCACACCGCCGCCCGCCGCCCGCCAGAAAATCCGCCTGGGCGACCTGCTCGTTCAGCAGAAAGTCATCTCCAGCGCCGATCTCGACATTGCGCTGGCCGCGCAGAAAAAGAGCGGGCGCCGGCTGGGCCGCATCATCGTCGAAAGCGGGCTGGCGGGCGAAAACGACATCGCCCAGGCGCTGGCGCGGCAGCTGTCGATCCCTTTCGTCGACCTCAGAAAGTTCAGTCCGGACGCCTCCATTCTGCAACTGCTGCCGGAAACGCAGGCGCGGCGTTTCCGGGCCATGCCGCTGGCGCGACGGGACGGCGAGATTTTCGTCGGCATGGCCGACCCGACCGACCTGTTTGCCTACGATGAAGTCGCCCGGCTGATCCAGGAAGGCATCCAGCTTGCCGTGGTCGCCGAAGGCGACCTGCTGGCGGCCATCGACCGGCTTTACCGGCGCACCGACGATATCCATGGCCTGTCCGAGGAGCTGGCGCGCGACATGGGCGAGGGCGAGGCCAGCATCATCGGCCTCGAAGCGCTGGGAGAAGGGCAGGCCGACGCGCCGGTGGTGCGCCTGCTGCAAACGCTGTTCGAGGATGCGCTGCAGGTGGGGGCGTCCGACGTGCACATCGAGCCGCAGGAAAAGCAACTGGTCATCCGCTTCCGCATCGACGGCGTACTGCATCCGCAGACCGAAGCCGATCTCAAGATCGCACCGGCGCTGGCGCTGCGCCTGAAAATCGTGTCCGGGCTGGACATCTCGGAAAAGCGCCTGCCTCAGGACGGCCGCTTTGCGGTCAAGGTGCGCGGCCGCACCGTCGACGTGCGCCTGTCCACCATGCCCACGCAATACGGCGAATCGGTGGTGATGCGGCTCCTGAGTCAGGGCGACAACCCGCATACGCTCGACACCCTGGCGATGCCGCCTGACATGCTCAAGCGCTTCCGCGCCATCCTGCACCGCCCCAACGGCCTGGTGCTGGTCACCGGTCCCACCGGCAGCGGCAAGACCACCACGCTCTATGCGGCGCTGGGGGAGCTCAACGACCCGGGCACCAAGATCATCACGGTCGAGGATCCGGTGGAATACCGGCTTCCCGGCGTCAACCAGGTGCAGGCCAACGACAAGATCGACCTCAGTTTTTCCCGCGTGCTGCGCGCCATCCTGCGCCAGGACCCGGACGTCATCCTGGTCGGCGAGATGCGCGACGCGGACACCGCGCAGATCGCGCTCAGGGCCGCCATGACCGGCCACCTGGTGCTGTCCACGCTGCATACCAACGACGCGGCGTCCACCCCGGTGCGCCTGCTCGACATGGGCGTGCCTGCCTTCATGGTGGCGACCTCGGTTCAGGGCGTACTGGCGCAGCGACTCGTGCGCAAGGTGTGCGGCCACTGCAAGGCGCCGCATCAGCCGACGCCGCAGGAGCGGGTCTGGCTCGGACGGCAAGCCGACACCCAGGCGGATGCAGGTTACGTCGCGGGAACGGGCTGCGACCGCTGCCATGGCACCGGTTATTCTGGGCGGCGCGCCGTCCATGAACTGCTCGAAATCAACACCGTGCTGGCGGAAAGCCTGGCACGCAATCACCCGGCCGAATTTGTCGCTACCGCGCGCAAGGCCATGGCCGGCCACACCCTGCGGGACCAGGCCATCGCGCTGGCGCGGGCGGGCGTGACCTCGCTGGCCGAGGCCATGCGGGCCAGCGCGCAGGATGAAACCAGCTAACGGACATGGCGGTATACTGCCCCGGAATATGAAACCTTTTCGCGCCATGTCCGTTCCCTCACCACGGCCCTCTCCCGCCTGCGGGAGAAGGGGACGCGGTCTCGCTGCGCGATCTTTACGTTAATGCCGCGCTTTTCGTATACCGGCCGCACCCAGGGCGGTGAAAAGGCGCA
>CAMTWC010000109.1:0-33710 GCA_947085345.1 uncultured Gammaproteobacteria bacterium
GCACCAAAAAAACGGGGACCGAAGTCCCCGTCATGGTCGCGCTGAGCTGCAATTACTTCTGGACCAGCTCGACACGGCGGTTCTTGAAGCGACCTTCGTCCGTCGCATTGTCGGCGACCGGCTGCGATTCACCGTACCCGACTGCGGTCAGGCGGTCAGCTCCGATGCCTTTTTTGATCAGGTAGTTGCGGACCGCGTCGGCACGCTGCTGGGACAGGCTCATGTTGTATTCGTCACTGCCGCGGCTGTCGGTATGGCCTGCAACCTCGATGTTCACCTTGCCCCATTGCTCCAGGGTGGCAACATCCTTATCGATGTTGACCAGGTCTGCCTGGCGGATCGTGGATTCGTCGAAATCGAAGTTCACGCCTTTCAGCACCAGTTTCTTCGGTGCGGGTGCAGGTGCGACAGCAACCGGGGCCGGGGCCGGGGCCGGGGCGGGCGGCGCAACATAGGCCGGGGCGGGTGCAGGCGCCGGAGCGGGCGTTGCTGCAACCGGTGCCGGGGCGGCCGGCGCAGGTGCCGTGCACGGAGTACCGTCCAGCGGACGGCCCGGACACCCAATCGTCCGGTTAAGCTCATAACCGATCGTTTTACCGGTCGGGCTGGCGGCATTGGACGGATCGTAAAAAACGCCTTCCGCCGCGTGCGCTGTGGCCATCCCGGCAGACATCAGAAGCGCGCCGAGGGTACTCATAAGAAGAGGTGTTGTACGCATGATATAGGTTCCTGTAAATGTGGATTCGAGCAAAATCGGGTGGGCATCCTGAAGGGATCATCCGCTTCAGCTCTTTCTAGCCGACAATTCAGGATAAGTGAATGTAAGCCCGCGTTCCGTGCGCTGGCGAACATAGCGCCATAACTTTTTCATCGGGTCGCCCGTCACGCTGGAAGCGCGCTTTCTCGCGGAGTTTTCGCCTTAATGCATTCGCTGGGGAATTCGGGTAAATTGGGGGCAATCCTGCCAGGTGCGCTATCGGTAGGAAAGAACACTTCAAATCAGGCTCTGGGTGCCGTAAAATACGGTATGAAAACCCAGGCGATTCAGGCCGTCGTTGCAGATGATGAAAAGTCACGCGGCATCTGCGCCGCACGCTGTTGAGACAGCACGCCATTGAAGTCATCGGCGCGGCGTGCAATGGCGAGGAAGCGCTGCTGAAGTGCGTCACCCTGGCGCCGGATCTGCTGTTCCTGGATATCAGCATGCAGGAGATGGGCGGCTTTGAAACGCTGCACGCCCTTGGACAGGACATGCCCGGGCTCGCAGTCATCATGATCAGTTCGGACTCGACGGCAGACAATGTTAAAAAAGCGCTTACGCAAGGTGCTGCCGGCTTTGTCGTCAAACCTTTTTGCCCCGCCAGCGTGATCGAAGCGGTCACACGCTGCACACACAAAAGGACGCTTAATAGACCGGATTGCCGTCTGCCGGTGGCAGCGCCCCGGATTGTTTGAGCTGGACCAGACGCTCGATGTGCTGGAGCACCGCTTCCACGGCATCGTGAAGTGTGCCGGCATTGTCACGCAGGCGGCTCGCCTCCAGCGCTTTGGCTGAAAGCTGGACGGCGACGGTTCCGCAATAACTCGTAGCCCGGAAAGGTTATGCGCCACGCGATGCAGGCCCGCCGTGTCGCCGACCTGCAGGGCCTCGCGCAGATTGTCGGCGTATTCCGGCAACAGTCCGTACAACAACTCGAGCGCTTCGCGCCACGTCACGGGATCGCCATACGCGCGTTCAACGCCGAGCCGGGGGCGCGCAGGGCCGGACATCGTCAGGCTGGGCTGCCGTCCGATGGCGCCGGCAACGGCTTGGGCAAACGAACGGGTGCCGCGCGCAAATCCTCGCGCAGCATGCCGGACGTTCCTGTGACCGGAATAATGCCGATCCGCAACCTTTCGCCGGCATGCGCGAGCAGCGGCAAGGCCGGCAACATTACGAGTCCTGCCAGAACATCACGGCTTTTCATTGGGTCTTTCATCGTTAGTTGTTGAAACCAACAGGCAATGTTAAACACGTGTTTAAAAACATACCGTTACCGCAACTGGCCAACACGTGATGTTCCTAACAAATTCAAGCAGTTACATGCATACCAATATTTAACGGTGAAAGAGCCTTTCATTTTATGACCCTCCCTGGTTTTCCAAAGCCACAGGGGCATTAGCGGTCTCTATGAACGGAAAAATTTACAGGTCCCCCAGGCCGGCTCTTGCGCTCATAAAAAAAGCAACCCGAAGGTTGCTTTTTCCAGACGTCTGCAGCGGCCTGATCAGGTCAGCTTGCGCAGCTTCTTGATTGCGGCCAGCTGCGCCACGGCCTGTGCCAGTTCGGCCTGCGCCTGCGCGTAGTCGATGGTGGCGGCCTTGTCCTTCATCGCTTCCTCGGCGGCGCGCATGGCTTCGAGGGCCTTGGCTTCGTCGAGGTCGGCACCCCGAATCGCGGAGTCGGACAGGATGGTGACGACGTGCGGCTGCACTTCGAGAATGCCGCCGGAGACGTAGACCAGTTCTTCTTCCGCCTGATTCGGCACCTTGATGCGCACCGAACCGGGTTTGAGCATGGTCAGAAGCGGCGTGTGACGCGGATAGATGCCGAGCTCGCCGCGCTGGCCGGGGGCAATCACCACTTCGGCGGTGCCGGAGTAGAGTAATTTTTCAGCGCTGACGATGTCGACGTGTAGGGTCATGGCCATTTTTAAACCTCGTGAGGCGTAAGGCGTGAGGCGTGAGACGCGGCTTTCTCGCCTCACCCCTCACCCCTCACCGCTTTATTGAATCGTCTTCGCCTTTTCGACCGCTTCTTCGATCGGACCGACCATGTAGAAGGCCTGCTCCGGAAGGTGGTCGTATTCGCCTTCGACGATCGCCTTGAAGCCGGCGATGGTCTCTTTCAGCGTGACGTACTTGCCCGGCGCGCCGGTGAACACTTCGGCGACGAAGAAGGGCTGCGACAGGAAGCGCTGGATCTTGCGCGCACGCGCCACGGTCAGCTTGTCTTCTGGAGACAGCTCGTCCATGCCCAGAATCGCGATGATGTCGCGCAGTTCCTTGTACTTCTGCAGCGTGCCCTGAACCGCACGGGCGACGTTGTAGTGCTCCTCGCCGACAACCTGCGGATCGAGAATACGCGAGGTCGAGTCGAGCGGATCCACCGCGGGGTAGATGCCCAGTTCGGCGATCTGACGGGACAGCACCAGGGTCGCATCCAGGTGGGCGAAGGTGGTGGCGGGCGACGGGTCGGTCAAGTCATCCGCCGGCACGTACACGGCCTGGAAGGAGGTGATCGAACCGGTGCGGGTTGAGGTGATGCGCTCCTGCAGGCGACCCATTTCGTCAGCCAGTGTCGGCTGGTAGCCCACCGCGGACGGCATCCGGCCCAAGAGCGCGGACACTTCGGTTCCAGCCAGGGTGTAGCGGTAGATGTTGTCGACGAACAGCAGCACATCGCGGCCTTCGTCACGGAAGTATTCGGCCATGGTCAGGCCGGTCAGCGCGACGCGCAAACGGTTGCCCGGCGGCTCGTTCATCTGGCCGTAGACCAGCGCCACCTTGTCCAGCACGCCGCCTTCTTTCATCTCGTGATAGAAGTCGTTACCTTCGCGGGTCCGCTCGCCAACGCCGGCGAACACCGAGAAGCCCGAGTGGGCAACGGCGATGTTGCGGATCAGTTCCATCAGGGTCACGGTCTTGCCCACGCCGGCGCCGCCGAACAGGCCGACCTTGCCGCCCTTGGCGATCGGCATGATCAGGTCGATCACCTTGATGCCGGTTTCGAGAATTTCCACCGTCGCGGCCTGGTCGGCATACGCCGGCGGCTTGCGGTGAATCGGCATGTGGGTGTCGGTATTCACCGGGCCCATTTCGTCGATGGGGGCGCCGAGGACGTTCATGATGCGGCCCAGCGTCGCCTGGCCGACCGGCACCAGAATCGGGTTGCCGGTGGCGAGCACTTCCATGCCGCGGCGCAGGCCGTCGGTGGAGCCCATCGCAATGGCGCGCACCACGCCGTCGCCCAGCTGCTGCTGAACTTCCAGCGTCAGCTCGGGAGTCTGCATTTTCAGCGCTTCGAAGACCCTCGGCATGGATTCACGTGAAAACTCCACGTCCACCACGGCGCCGATGATCTGAACAATTTTTCCGTTGCTCATGCTTGTTTCCTAAGAAAATTAAATTCTGTGACCGCTTGATTCAGTGTGTCGGGTGCGCTCAAACCGCTGCCGCACCGGCGACGATCTCCGACAGTTCCTTGGTAATCGCGGCCTGACGGGTCTTGTTGTAAATCAGCTTCAGTTCGCCGATCACGTCCTTGGCATTGTCGGAAGCGGCTTTCATCGCCACCATCCGCGCCGACTGCTCGCACGCGATGTTCTCGGCGACGCCCTGATACACCAGCGATTCGATGTAGCGCATCAGCATGCCGTCGACCACCGGCTTGGCATCGGGTTCGTAGATATAGTCCCAGTGCGTTTTCAGGCTGGCTTCTTCCGCATCTTCCAGTTGCGCCAGGGGCAGCAGTTGGGTCAGCGTCGGCTCTTGCTTCATCGTGTTGATGAAGCGGTTGTAGACGAGGTAAAGCGCGTCGATCCTGCCTTCCAGGTAAGCGTCCAGCATGATCTTGACCGGACCGATCAGCTTGTCCATGTGCGGGGTGTCGCCGATGCTGGTCAGCTGCGACACCACGTTGGCGCCCAAGCGCTGCATGAAACCCAGCCCCTTGTTGCCGATCGCGGTGACGTCGACGCCGACGCCGGCGGCCTCCCACTGCTTCATCTGGCTCACCACCACACGCAGAGCGTTGGTGTTGAGGCCGCCGCACAGGCCCTTGTCGGACGTGACGAGGATGAGGCCGACACGCTTGACGTTATCGCGCGCGATCACGAACGGATGCTTGTATTCCGGGTGGGCGTAGGCCAGATGCGTCGCCACGCGGGCGATTTTCTCGGCATACGGGCGCGCGGCCTTCATGCGCTCCTGTGCCTTGCGCATCTTGGACGCCGCCACCATTTCCATGGCCTTGGTGATCTTGCGCGTGTTCTCCACGCTCTTGATCTTGGTCCGTATCTCTTTTCCGGCTGCCATAATGGCTCCTAATCAGCGCGGCCTATCAATAGACGCCGGTTTTCTTGAACTCGTCCACCGCGGCGGTGAGCGCCTTTTCGGTGGCATCATCCAGGTTGCCGCTGGTTTCGACGGTGTCCAGGATGCTGGCGTACTTGGACTTCACGAAGGCCAGCAGCGCGGCCTCGAAGGGCAGAATCTTGTTGACTTCGACGTCGTCCATGTAGCCCTTGTTGACGGCAAACAGGGTCAGCGCCATCTGCGAAACCGACATCGGCGAATACTGCGCCTGCTTCATCAGTTCGGTCACACGACGGCCGCGCTCCAGCTGCTTGCGGGTCGCTTCATCAAGGTCGGAAGCAAACTGGGCAAAGGCCGCGAGTTCGCGGTACTGCGCCAGCGCCAGACGGATACCGCCGCCGAGCTTCTTGATGACCTTGGTCTGCGCGGCGCCGCCGACGCGCGACACCGACAGACCGGCGTTGATCGCGGGACGGATACCGGCGTTGAAGAGGTCGGTTTCCAGGAAGATCTGGCCGTCGGTAATCGAGATCACGTTGGTCGGCACGAAGGCGGACACGTCGCCGGCCTGGGTTTCGATGATCGGCAGCGCGGTCAGCGAACCGGTCTTGCCCTTGACGGCGCCGTTGGTGATCTTTTCAACGTAGTCGGCGTTGACGCGCGCGGCGCGCTCCAGCAGACGCGAGTGCAGGTAGAAGACGTCGCCGGGGTAGGCTTCGCGGCCCGGCGGACGGCGCAGCAGCAGCGACACCTGACGGTAGGCCCAGGCCTGCTTGGTCAGATCGTCGTACACGATCAGCGCGTCTTCGCCGATGTCGCGGAAGAACTCGCCCATGGTGCAGCCGGAATACGGTGCGATGTACTGCATGGCAGCGGCGTCGGCGGCGGTTGCGGCGACGACGATGGTGTGGTCCATCGCGCCGTGCTCTTCCAGCTTGCGCACCACGTTGGCCACCGACGAGGCCTTCTGGCCGATGGCGACGTAGATGCACTTCACGCCGGTGCCCTTCTGGTTGATGATGGCATCGATCGCGACGGCGGTCTTGCCGGTCTGGCGGTCGCCGATGATCAGTTCGCGCTGGCCGCGGCCGACCGGCACCATGGCGTCGATCGACTTCAAGCCGGTCTGCACCGGCTGGTCGACCGATTTACGTTCGATCACGCCGGGGGCGATGCGCTCGATCGGCATGGTGCTGTCGGCGGCGATGGGGCCCTTGCCGTCGATCGGCTGGCCCAGCGAGTTCACCACGCGACCGAGCAGGCCACGGCCGACCGGCACTTCCAGAATGCGGCCGGTGCACTTGGCGACGTCGCCTTCCTTGATGTGCTCGTAGTCGCCCAGGATCACGGCGCCGACGGAGTCGCGCTCGAGGTTGAGCGCCACGCCGAAGGTGTTTCCCGGCATTTCGATCATTTCACCCGACATCACGTCGGACAGACCATGAATGCGGACGATGCCGTCGGTGACGGACACGATCGTGCCCTGGGTGCGCAGTTCGCTCGATGCACCGAGGTTTTCGATCTTGGCTTTAATCAGTTCGCTGATTTCGCTTGGATTCAATTGCATTTTGTTCTCCGAACCGTGAGGTTCCGATAAATATCAGTTGGATGAGCCTGGCTGCGCCTTAAGTCTGAAGGGCGAAGGACATGCGCTGCAGCCGCCCTTTCACCGAGCCGTCTATCACCTGGTCGCCGATCGTGATCACCGCGCCGCCGATCAGTTCGGGATCGAGCGCCACCTGCACGTTCACCGCGCGGTTGAACCTGGCCTTCAGCCCGGCCACCAGATCGTCGATCTGCGCCTGTGTCAGCGCCTGCGCGCTGGTGATGGTCGCATCGAGCGTGCCTTCGGCCTGGGCCTTCAGGGTCTCGAACTGTGCGCCGATTTCCGGCAGCAACGACAGACGATCATTCTCGGCCAGCACCTTGACGAAGTTTGCACCTCGCTCGCCGAGGTCCGCACCGGCCACCTCGATGATCAGGCCGGCCACGCGCTCCGCCGACACCGCAGGGTCGGCGATCAGGCGCGCCACCTGGGCGTCGGTGACGATCGCCGCAAGCGTTGCGATGCGCGAGGACCAGCCCGCCAGGTCATTCTCGCCCTGCGCCATGCGAAACACCGCTTCGGCGTAGGGACGTGCCAGGGTAGACAGTTCGCTCATGGCCTACAGCTCGGCTTTCAGCTGGCCCAGGAGGTCAGCATGCGTTTGCGCATTGACTTCGCGGCGCAGGATCTTTTCCGCACCGGCCACGGCCAGCAGCGCCACCTGTTCACGCAGGCTTTCGCGTGCGCGGTTGGCTTCCTGCTCGATATTGGCCTGGGCAGCCGCCAGCTGGCGTTCGCCTTCTTCCTTCGCAGCGGCTTTCGCCTCTTCGACGATCTGCGCCGCGCGCTTCTCAGCCTGGGCGATCACTTCTGCAGCCTGGGCCTTGGCGTCGCGCAGGCTGTCGGCGGCCTTTTTGGCGGCCAGCTCCAACTCATGCTTGCCACGGTCGCCCGCGGCCAGGCCGTCGGCGATCTGCTTTTTGCGCGTTTCGAGCGCGTTCATGATCGGCGGCCACACGAACTTCATGCAGAACCACACGAAGAAAATGAACGTGATGGACTGGCCGATCAAAGTTGCGTTGAAATTCATTTCCGCACCTTTTAATGACGGGGTTTAAAAACGGGGATGAGCGACAAGTTCCGCAGCAACCCGCGAATTAACCGGCAACGGCGAACAGAACGTACATGGCCAGACCGACAGCGATCATCGGCACGGCGTCGACCAGACCCATCACGATGAAGAACTGGGTACGCAGCATGGGAATCAGTTCGGGCTGACGGGCAGCGCCTTCGAGGAAGCGGCCACCGAGGATGCCGATGCCAACGGCTGCACCGAGTGCGCCCAGACCCATCATCAGGGCACCAGCGATGAACAGCACGGCTTGAGTCATTTCCATTTGTTGCTCCTAAAAGTAAAAATCAAAGTTGAAAACAAGAAACCAAATAATCAATACAAGCGAAATCAGTGATGCTCGGCATGCGCCATATCCAGATACACAATGGTCAGCGTCATGAAGATAAAGGCCTGCAGCGTGATGATGAGGATGTGGAACACCGCCCACGCCCACTGCAGCGCACCGCCAAACACAGCCAGAATCCAGCCGCCGCCGAACATCAGCGCAATCAGGATGAAGATCATTTCGCCGGCGTACATGTTGCCGAACAGCCGCAGGGCGAGCGAAATCGGTTTGGCGATCAGGCCCACGCCTTCGAGCAGCAGGTTGACCGGGAACAGGAATTTGGGGAAGGGCTGGAAGGCCAGCTCAGAGAAGAAGCCGCCCGCACCTTTCATCTTGACGCTGTAGTACAGCACCAGGAAGAAGATCGACAGCGACAGACCGAAGGTCACGTTGGGATCGGTCGACGGCACCACCTTCAGATAGGGCACTCCCGCCATCGTCGCGGCGAATGGCAGCCAGTCAACCGGGATCAGGTCCATCAGGTTCATCAGGAACACCCACATGAAAACGGTCAGGGCCAGCGGCGCAACCAGGGCATTTTGATGGGAAAAAGATCCGCGCACGGAGGTGTCGATGAACTCGACGATCCACTCGACAAAGTTCTGCAGGCCGGTCGGCACGCCGACGGTCGCCTTTTTCGCCGCCATGCGGAACAGGAACAGGAACAGCACACCCAGTCCGATCGAGAACAGCATGCTGTCGACGTTGATCGCCCAGAACCCCATGGCCGCCGCTTCTTCTGCGCCGTGGGCAAAGCCCCAGGTGCCGTCGGCATGCTGTCCATAGGTCAGGTTTTGCAGGTGGTGCTTGATGTACTCGCCGGAGGAATGGTATTCCGAAGCCATAGTGATCAAATTCTATAAGTGGGTTTTGGATGGACGCGTCGCGCGCCCCCATTCAAAACCAACCTTGGCGCCCGCCGGAGGACGGACTACTTTTCGTTGCGGCTTGCTGTCGCCGCGGCCAGCCAGGCAAACTGCGCCAGCACCAGACCCAGCAGCATCGGCAGAGGTGCCAGCTTCAGCACGCCGAGGCCCGCGATCAGCAGCCCCACCAGCAGCACCAGCCGCTCGATCCCGGCGCGGATGAACACCTTGAACAAACGGTGCTGATCCCATTCGGGGTGCCGCATCGACTGCCGCTCGCGCCAGACCAGCACCGTGCTGACCGCCAATGCCACCAGCACGCCATACAGGGCGGCCACGCCCGCGCCGATTCCGGCTAGCATCCACCCTGTCAGCGCTGCGATCGGCGCCAGTCCCGCTTGCGCCAGTGCCACCTTCAGGGTGCCAGAAATGCCAAAGCGGCGGGGGCCGGTAAACATTAGCCCGCGATGATACTAGAATTAGCGAGGTCTATGCAATCATCAAGCTGCTTGATGATGAATTTCAGTACGTACTGAAATTGCAGCGCCCACCTTCCCCGCCGCGGGAGCATTTCTTACAGCTGGATTCCGAGTTTTTGCAGCAGGCCCTGCAGTTCTTCCGT
Organism: uncultured Gammaproteobacteria bacterium; assembly: GCA_947085345.1. Taxonomy (GTDB): domain Bacteria; phylum Pseudomonadota; class Gammaproteobacteria; order Burkholderiales; family Thiobacillaceae; genus Thiobacillus. Next base: position 9,571 of record CAMTWC010000109.1, read on the forward strand.
GCTCGCAAACTGCAGGGTCAGCTTGCCGCCGCCCTTGTTGCTTGTTTGCACGTGGACCGTCATGCCCAGCGCGTCCGACAGCGCCTCTTCCAGCCGCAGGATGTCGCGCGACACAGCCTGCCTCGCCGGCGTGGTGGGCGCGTCCTTCAGACGCGCCACCCGGCGCTCGACTTCGCGCACCGACAGCCCGCGAGTCTCGATCTCATGCGCCAGCTCGCGCTGCGCGCCCGCATGCAGGGGCAGCAGCGCGCGCGCATGACCCATTTCGATCAAGCCTGCGGTCAGCATGTCCTGCACCGGACGCGACAGGTTGAGCAGACGCAGCAGGTTGGACACCGCCGCGCGCGACTTGCCGACGGCCTGCGCCACGGCGTCGTGGGTCATGCCGAATTCCTGGATCAGGCGCTGCAGGCCGTGCGCCTCGTCGATGGCGTTGAGGTCTTCGCGCTGGATGTTTTCGATCAGCGCCATCGCGGCCACTGCATCGTCGGCAACCTCGCGCAGCAGCACCGGCACTTCGGACAGGCCGGCCATTTGCGCTGCGCGCCAGCGTCGTTCGCCAGCGATGATTTCGTAACCACCTGCGACTTCGCGCGCCAGGATCGGCTGCATCAGCCCCTGCGCGCGGATGGAGTCGGCGAGCTCCTGCAGCGACTCACTGTCCATCTGGGTGCGCGGCTGGTATTTTCCGGGCGCCAGATGTGTCACCTGCATCATGCGCAGGTCGCCCTGCGGCGGCGCGGCGTTGTCTTCGCCGCCCAAGAGCGCGTCGAGTCCGCGTCCCAATCCCTTAAGCTTGGCCATCTGTTTTCTCCCTGGCCATGAGGCCTGAATGCATGCCCTGTTGGCTGCGCTTGAGCATTTCCTCGGCCAGTTCCATATACGCTTTTGCACCGCGGCACTGACGGTCGTAAGCCAGCACCGGCAGCCCGTGGCTGGGCGCCTCCGCCAGCCGCACGTTGCGCGGAATCACGGTGTCGTAGACCTTGTCGCCGAAATGCCGCTTGATCTGCTCCGACACCTGCTGCGCCAGCGTACTGCGCGGGTCGAACATCACCCGCAAGAGACCCTCGATGCGGATATCCGGATTGAGCCGCTGCTTCACCTTCTTGATGGTTGCGACCAGGTCGGTCAGCCCTTCCAGCGCGTAGTACTCGCACTGCATCGGGATCAGCACCGACTCCGCCGCCGCAAAGGCATTGACGGTCAACAAGTTCAGCGTCGGCGGGCAGTCCATCAGGATGAAGTCGTAGTCGTCGGCGACCTGCGTCAGCGCCACCTTCAGGCGCAGGTCGCGCTGCTCCAGATTGACCAGGTCGATTTCTGCCCCCGCGAGTTCGCGGTTGGCCGGAATGACGTCGAAATGGCCCGGCCCGGAACGCATCCGCGCGTCGCGCAGGCTCACCTGGTTGAGCAGGATCTGGTACACGGTCGGCAGCGCGGTGCGCTTTTCGATGCCCGCGCCCATGGTCGCGTTGCCCTGCGGATCGAGGTCGGCCAGCAGCACGCGCTGCCCCAGTTCGGCCAGACTCGCCGCCAGGTTCACCGCCGTCGTCGTCTTGCCGACACCCCCCTTCTGGTTGGCGATTGCCACTATTTTTGTCATCAAGCAGGCTCCAGAACAATCAAATGGCGGCTCGCTTCCAGCCCCGGAACGACCAATTCGTAGTCAACGCTTACTTTCACGCCAACCGGCAGCAGCGCGATCTCTTCATGCGGGTACAGACCCTTCATCGCCAGCCAGCGGCCAGTGGGTTTAAGTAGATGGCGGGTCAGCGTGACGAATTCCTTGAGGTCGGAAAACGCCCGCGAGGTGACGACGTCGAATCCGGTTTCCGGGCGGAAATTCTCCACCCGATTGGTGACCACATTCAGGTTTGCCAGGCCCAGTTCGGCCTTCGCCTGCAGCAGGAAAGCGGTTTTCTTGGCGATGCTGTCGATCAGCGTCACCTGCAACTCCGGCCGCGCGATCGCCAGCGGAATCCCCGGCAGGCCACCGCCGCTGCCGACGTCAAGCACGAGCTTGCCGTTGAAGTAGGGAACCGCAGCCAGCGAATCCAGCAGGTGGTGGCTGACCATGCGCTCGGTGTCGCGCACCGCAGTGAGGTTGTACACGCGGTTCCACTTGTCGAGCAGCGCCAGGTAGGCCAGGAGCTTCGCCTCGGCACCATCGGGCAATGCGAGGCCCAGGGCGGCGATCCCCGCCGCGAGTTGTTGTTCGACGCTCATGCGCTTTTCGTCAATCGGTTTGGGCATTACACTTGCCCCCTCTCCCGTATGCGGGGGAGGGTTGGGAAGGGGGAAGCATCGTCCGGCCTGAACCCGCGCTTGGCATACACCAGCAGCACCGAGATCGCCGCCGGGGTGATGCCCTGCAAGCGGGCCGCCTGCCCCAGCGTCTCGGGGCGCGCCTTCTGCAGGCGCTGGCGCACTTCCATCGACAGGCCGGTGAAGAGGCTGTAGTCGAGGTCGGCGGGCAGGCGCAGGTTTTCCTGCTCGCGCTGGCGGTCGACTTCCTCGTTCTGGCGGTCGATGTAGCCCTGGTACTTGGCGGCGATCTCGACCTGTTCAGCGACGCGCGGATCGGTCTCCCCTCCCCCGCCGCCGGGCAGTGCGAGTACCTGCGCATAGGTCAGGCCGGGCCGGCGCAACAGTTCGAACAGGCTGTATTCATGGTCGATCGGCTGGCCGATCAGGCGGGTGGCCGCGTCGGCCGGCAGGATAGCCGGGTTGACCCAGGTTGCCTTCAGCCGCTCGGTCTCGCGCGCAACCGCATCCCGCTTGCGGTTGAACGCGGCCCAGCGCGCGTCGTCGACCACGCCCAGTTCGCGCCCGGCTTCGGTCAGCCGCATGTCGGCGTTGTCCTCGCGCAGCTGCAGGCGATATTCGGCGCGGCTGGTGAACATGCGGTAGGGCTCGGAGACGCCGCGCATGATGAGGTCGTCGACCAGCACGCCCAAATACGCTTCGTGCCGGCCCGGACTCCAGGCGGCTTTTCCTTGCGCCTGCAAGCCGGCATTGATGCCGGCCAGCAGGCCCTGCGCGGCGGCCTCTTCGTAGCCGGTGGTGCCGTTGATCTGGCCGGCGAAAAACAGGCCGGCGATCGACTTGGTTTCGAGCGAAGCCTTGAGGTTGCGCGGGTCGTAGTAGTCGTATTCGATGGCGTAGCCGGGGCGCAGGATGTGCGCATGCGCCAGCCCCGGGATCGAGCGCACGATGGCGAGTTGCACGTCGAACGGCAGCGAGGTCGAGATGCCGTTGGGGTAGATTTCGTGGGTGGTCAGGCCCTCGGGCTCGAGGAAGATCTGATGGCTGGCCTTGTCGGCGAAGCGGGTGATCTTGTCCTCGATCGACGGGCAGTAGCGCGGCCCCACGCCTTCGATGACGCCGGTGTACATCGGCGAGCGATCAAGGCCGCCGCGGATGATTTCGTGCGTTGCCGCCGTGGTGTGGGTAATCCAGCACGGGCGCTGCCCGGGATGCATGGCAGCCTCGCCCATGAAGGAAAACACTGGCGCCGGATCGTCGCCGGGCTGCACCTGGGTCTGGCTGTAGTCGATGCTGCGGCCGTCGATGCGCGGCGGGGTGCCGGTCTTCAGCCGGCCCACCGGCAGGTTCAGCTCGCGCAGGCGCGCGGCGAGCGAGACCGCGGGCGGGTCGCCCATGCGCCCGGCCGGGAAGTTTTCCAGCCCCACGTGCACCAGGCCGGCGAGGAAGGTGCCGGCGGTCAGCACCACTGCGCGGCCGCTGAACACGATGCCGAGCTGGGTTTTCACGCCGACGGCGCGGTCGCCGTCGAGCACGAGATCGTCGACCGCCTGCTGGAAGATTGTGAGCCTGGGCTGGTTTTCCAGCCGCCGGCGGATCGCCGCCTTGTACAGCACGCGGTCGGCCTGCGCGCGGGTGGCGCGCACTGCCGGGCCCTTGGAGGAATTGAGGGTTCGGAACTGGATGCCCGCCTCGTCGGTAGCCAGCGCCATCGCGCCGCCCAGCGCGTCGACTTCCTTGACCAGATGGCCCTTGCCGATGCCGCCGATCGACGGATTGCACGACATCGCACCCAGGGTTTCGATGTTGTGCGTCAGCAGAAGCGTCTTCACGCCCATGCGCGCGGCCGCGAGCGCGGCCTCGGTACCGGCATGGCCGCCGCCGACCACGATGACATCGAAGGATTCGGGGAATTTCATGATGGCCGCCATTCTACCCGTTGCCGGCTTCCGTTTCACGTGAAACGTAACCACGTGAAACACGGCGCCCAACTTCCACGCCCGGAAAAAGCGGCCGCTCAGGCTGCGGCGGCCTTGACTTCCAGCGCTTCCCAGCGCGCCAGCGCGTCGAGCAGCTCGGCCTCGATCGCTACGCTGCGGGCCTGCAGCGCAGCGGCCTCCTGCGGACTGGATTGATACAGCGCGGGGTCGGCCAGCCGTTCGGCGATCTGTGCCTGTTCGGATTCCAGCGCCTCCAGCTGCGCCGGCAGGGCTTCGAGTTCGCGCGCTTCCTTGTAGCTGAGCCTGCTCTTGGTCGCAGCCTTCACCGATGCGGGCTGGGCGGACACCTTGGGCACCGCCGCCTGCGCGCTTTCGGTCGCGGCGCGTTGCTGGCGCTGCCGCCAGGCGAGCCAGTCGGCATAACCGCCGACGATCTCGGTCAATTTGCCGTCGCCCTCGAACACGATCGACTGGGTGACGACGTTGTCCAGGAAGGTGCGGTCGTGCGATACGATGAGCACGGTGCCGCTGTACTCCTGCAACAGCTGCTCCAGCAATTCCAGGGTATCGATGTCAAGGTCGTTGGTCGGCTCGTCCAGCACCAGCAGGTTGGCAGGGCGCGCGAACAGCCGCGCCAGCAGCAACCGGTTGCGTTCGCCGCCGGACAGCGCCGACACCTTGGCGCGCGCCCGTTCGGCCGGGAACAGGAAGTCCTCCAGATAGCTGATGACGTGCTTTTTCTGTCCGCCGATTTCGACATAGTCGGAGCCGGGCGAAATCGTGTCGATCAGCGTCGCACTGTCGTCGAGCTGGTTGCGGAACTGGTCGAAGTAGGCGACTTCCAGCTTGGTACCCTGCCTGATCTTGCCGGACTGCGGCTGCAGATCGCCCAGAATCAATCGGATCAGGGTGGTTTTGCCGGCGCCGTTGGGGCCGAGCAGACCCAGCTTGTCGCCGCGCAGGATGGTGGCGGAAAAGTCGCGGATTATGTCCCCCGCGCGGATCGCGCCGGGGACGGTATCCCCAGTGGGCAGAATGCAATTGTCGTAACCGTAGGTGACGTGGTCGAGTTCGGCCACCACCTTGCCGGAACGGTCGCCCGCGTCGATCTGGAAGCCGACCTGTCCGGCCTGGTTGATGCGTGCCTCGCGGGTGAGCCGCAAGGCTTCCAGTCGCCGCACCCGGCCTTCGTCGCGGCAGCGCCGGGCCTGCACGCCCTTGCGGATCCAGATTTCCTCCTGCTTCCAGAACTTGTCGAACTTGCGGTTGTGGATCGCCTCGATTTCGAGCTGTTCGGCCTTTTTGGCCTGATATGCGGTGAAATTTCCCTGATATTCGCGCAACTGGCCGCGATCGAGCTCGATAATGCGGTTGGCAACGTTGTCCAGGAAACGCCGGTCGTGGGTAATGAACAGCAGCGCGCCCTTGAAGTCGTTGAGCAGGCCTTCCAGCCATTCGATGGCCGCGAAGTCGAGGTGGTTGGTGGGCTCATCCAGCAATAGCAACTCGGGATCGGTGACCAGGGCGCGCGCCAGCGCGACGCGTTTCTTGAGTCCGCCGGACAGGGTCTCGACCGCGCGGTCGGCGTCCAGGCTCAGGCGCTGCAAGGCCTCCTCCACCCGGCTGTTAAGGCGCCAGGCATCGGCCACCTCTAGCTCATGCGACAGCCGCTCGAAGTCGGCGTACACCGTCTCATCGCCTTCCGCCATCGCATGCGCCACCGCATGGTATTCGGCCAGCAGCGTCTGCGCCGCGCCGACGCCCTCCGCCACCGCCTCGAACACCGTATGTCCGAGCTGGAACTGCGGTTCCTGCGGCACATAGGCCAGCTTCAAGACGGGCTTGCGCCACACGTCTCCGGCATCCGGCGGGTTGATGCCGGCGATGATCTTCAGCAGGCTCGACTTGCCGGTGCCATTGCGGCCGATCAGGCCGATGCGTTCGCCCGCCTCGATCACCAGCGACGCGCCGTCGAGCAGCGGCCAGTGGCCGTAGGCCAGCTCGAGTCGGTCAAAGGTGAGAAGCGGCATGGGTCGGCGGTTCAAAAACACAGGGGCGGAATTATCCGCGATTCAGCGCCGCGTGGACGGCCCGGGCAATATTTAATGCATTCGGGGTATCGCTGTGCAGGCAGATCGTGTCGGCCTGGATTCGAGCGGCGTCGCCGCCAAGCGTCGCAACCGGCCCGCCCCGGGCCAGCACGCGGGCCTGCTCGGCCGCCGCCACGGGATCGACGATCAGCGCACCCGCGGTTTCACGTGAAACAAGACGGCCGCCGGACTGGTAGCGGCGGTCGGCAAACGCCTCGTTCAGCACCACCAGTCCGGCGGCCTGCCCGGCCGTGATCAGCTGCGAGCCGGCCAGCCCCACCAGCGCCAGCGACGGATCCACCGCCGCCACCGCCCGCGCGATTGCCCGGGCCACGCCCGCATCGCGCGCCGCCACGTTATAGAGGGCGCCGTGCGGCTTGACATGCGCCAGCCGCAGCCCCAGCCGTGCCGCCTGCTCGGCCAGCGTCTCGGTTTGCTGCGTCACCCAGGCGGCAATCTCGTCACCGGACGCGGCCAGCGCCCGCCGCCCGAACTGGCTGCGATCGGGGTAGCTCGGATGCGCGCCTGCCGCCACACCATGGTCGGCGGCCAGCCGCAGCGCGGCGAGCATGCTGGCGGCATCGCCCGCATGGCCGCCGCAGGCGATCGACACCCGCGCCAGATACGGCATCAGGCTGGCGTCGTCGCAGCCCTCGCCGATGTCGGCATTCAGTTCGATCATCCGGACGCGCCCGATGGTGCGTCTGGGCGCGTGGCTGCCACGAAGCGGCGGCGCGTAGCGGACTCACCCAAACGGTGAACGCTATCGAAGACAGAAAACTCAGTATTCATGCGGTATTCATCAAGAGGGCAAGCGGTCAACTGCGGTTTTTAGGATCATCCCAGTTCCTCGATTTCCCACAACCCGGCCCGCCGTGCACGGGCCGCCTCAAGCTCGATCGTCACGAATCGCACGGCTTCGCCGGGCCGCAACTGCGCCAGCCTGGGCATGTCCGCGGCAATCACCCCGGCAATCACCGGGTAGCCGCCGGTCACCGGGCCGTCCCAGCCCAGGATGATCGGCAGGCCATCGGGCGGAACCTGCACCGCGCCGGGCAGCACGCCCTGCGACGGCAACTCAAGCTGCGCATGCGTGACCGCCGCCCCCCTCAGACGCAACCCGCGCCGATCCGATGCCGGGGCGACCCGGTAAGGACTGCCGAAAAACGCCGCGAGGCCGGCATCGTCAAACAGCCCGGCCTGCGGACCGGTCACCACGCGCAGCGGCGCGTCCCGTTCGCCGGATGGCGGGTGCGCGCGCAACAGCCGAACCTCCCCTACCCCAGGCTCACACGGCAGCGCATCCCCCGCCTGCAGCGCACGGCCGAGATGCCCGCCGAAGCCGGCCGGCAACAAGGTGCTGCGACTGCCCATCACCCGCGGCACCGCCAGGCCGCCGCGCAGCGCCAGCCAGCACCGGCAGCCGTCTTGTGCCTGGCCGAGGCTCAGGGTCTCGCCCGCCGCCAGCACCAGGGTTTCGTTCCAGGCCGCCGCCGCGCCACTGCTGCGCACTGCCGCAAAACGCGCGCCGGTCAGCGCCGCCACGCCGCCCGCCGGAAACCGCAGCGTCGGCCCCGACAGGGTGATTTCCAGCCCCGCCGCCGCTGCGTCATTCCCCACCATACGGTTGGCCGCCGCCAGCGCCGCCGGATCGGCCGCGCCGCCCGCGGGCACGCCGAGCGCGCCCCAGCCAGGCCGGCCCGGGTCCATCACCAGATCGCACAAGCCGGCGCGCAAGACCTCGATCATCGCGGCACAAAACGCACGCGATCACCCGGCATCAACAAAGCGGGCGCGTCGCGCGCCGGGTCGAACAGGACGGCCGCGGTACGGCCGATGATGTGCCAGCCGCCGGGCCCGCCGGCCGGGTAAATCCCGCCATACGCACCGCCAATCGCGACGCTGCCGGCCGCCACCCGGACCCGCGGGGACGCCCGGCGCGGCGCGTGCAAGGCGTCTGGCAGACCGTGCAAATACGGAAACCCCGGCTGAAACCCCAGAAAGGCGACCGTATATTCCACTGCCGCATGACGCTGTATAAAAGCGGAGGCGTCCATTCCCGCCCGCTCTGCCAGCGCCGGCAGGTCCGGCCCGGCCGCCCCGCCATATTCGACCGCAATTTCATGCAGGATGCCGCTCATCAAGGGCGCAGCGGCGGGCGGCGCAGCCAGTGCCGCGCACAAATCCGCCGAGACGGCTTCCCCCCGTCGCAACACAAGCAACAGACTGTCATCTGCCGGGATCACCTCTTCAATTTCAGGGAAATTCCGGGAAATCAACCCGGCATAGCGCGCCAGCGTTGCGTCGCCGGTTGCCACCCGCAAACCGCGTTCGCCCACCCACCGCCACGCCGGATGCGGGCATGGTTGACCGGATTTCGGCTTTAACCTAGGGTTGGGTTTCTTCTCGGAGCTTTGCATGATTCGGCAAATAATCGGTGCGATGCTGCTGGTAGCAGCAAGTGTAATGGCAACGCCTGCGCTGGCCGCCATGAGTGCGATCAACCCGGCATTCTCGCAAAACCTGGAAGGGCGCCCCAAAAAAGTCGTGCTGCTGCCGCCCCAGGTATTCGTGTTCGAACTGTCGGCCGGCGGCGTGCCGACCCGCATGGCCGACTGGGAAGCCGCCGCGCGCGACAACCTGACCGCCGCCGCCACCCGGCTGGCGCAGCATTCGCGCCTGTTCGAACTGGTGCCCGCGCCCCCGCTGACCCCCGCCGATCTCGACCAGCTCGATGCCCATATCGGCCTGTATGACCGCGTCGCGCAGTCGGTGTTCGTTTACGGCCGCGGCGAGCAAGGCGCCTGGGCGCACAAGAAGCACGAGTTCGATTACACCGTCGGCCCCGGTCTTGCCTTCCTGCGCGAACAAACCGGGGCCGACGCCGCGCTGATCGTGCTGGGCGCCGACTTCATCTCCTCCAGCGAACGCAAGGCCGCCTTTGTCGTCGGCCTGCTCGTGGGCGTCGCCGTGCCACTCGGACAGTCCTTTATCACCGCCGGCCTGGTCGACCTGAAAACCGGCCACGTGCAGTGGATGAGCTTCGACAGCAGTGCCAGCCTGGATACGCGCAGGCCGGCCGATGTCGACGATCTCATGCGCGCGCTCTACCAGGCCTACCCGGGGCCGCGATGAAGCATATGCTGACCGCGTCGCTGAACCTGGCGCTGGCCGCGCCGGCGCATGCCCAGGAAGTGCCGCCGTGGGCCGGCATCGACGAAATGCGCGCGCTGGCGCCGGCCGAAAAAAGCCTGTGGCAGGAAGCCGACGAGTTCGACCGCGCGCTGGCACGTGCCGGCAAGGTCAACACCGACCCGGTGCTGGCCGCCTATCTGCAGGGCATCATGGACCGGCTTTATCCAGAATTCAAGGGCCGCCTCAGGGTGCGCCTGCTGAACGCCCAGCACATCAACGCCTTTGCCCTGCCCAACGGCAGCATCTACGTGAACGCCGGGCTGGTCGCCCGCTTCGAGAACGAGGCCCAGCTCGCCACCGTGCTGGCGCATGAAGGCGCCCACTTCACCCACCGCCATTCGCTGCAGCAGGCCGAGCGCGTCAGGAATGCCGCCGCCTTCGCGCTGGTGGTTGGCTTGCTGGGCGTGCCCCTGGTGGGCGACATCGTCGCGCTGTCATCGATGTTCGGCTATTCACGCAAGCACGAACGCGAAGCCGACGAAATCGGCTACCAGCGCCTGATCGCCGCTGGCTACGCGCCGCGCGAAACCATCCGCACCTTCGAACACCTGCAGGCCGAGATCAAGGCCGCCGACATCAAGGAGCCGTTCTTTTTTGCCAGCCACCCCAAACTGCAGGAGCGCATCGACAGCTTCAGCGAACTGGTGAAGGACGCCGACAGCGGCGAGGTCGGCCGCGAGCGTTTCGTCGGAACCACCGCCGGCCTGCGACTGGCTTCGCTGAAAGCCGATCTGGCCGCCTACCGCTACCGGCAGATCATTCTGATCCTGTCCAACCCCGAACACCGTCGCGAATACCCGCCCGAAGCCTTGTACTACCTGGGTGAAGCCTATCGCCTGCGCGGCGAAAAGGGGGACGACGAGGCCGCCGAACGCGAATTCAACAGCGTGATCGGGACCGCGCCGCAATTCGCGCCCGCCCATCGGGCGCTCGGCCTGCTGCATTTCAAGCGCGGCGACTTGGCGCGCGCCGCCCCGCTGCTGCGCCACTATCTCGAACTCGCCCCGGGCGCTGCGGACCGCGCTTATGTCGAGTACTACCTCACGCTCATGGAAACGCAAAAACCGACGGATAATGGCCTGCGCACACCCCCACAATAAGCGTGCCTACCCGCCGACCACAGGCGCATACCCGCGAAGGAAATCTCCATGACCCTGTGCCGCAGCCTCGCCATCGGCCTTTTGATCGCCAGCCTGGCCGCCTGTGCCCCGTGGACACGCGTCGACCAGGCCAGCCGGCTTGAGACCAAGCGCGACGACTACACCCTCGAACTGCCGCTCGGCTGGGTCAGGCACACCGCCAGCGCGAACGATTTTTTTGTCACCCGCGACGGACCCGCGCTCAATTACATCGTCGTCAACCGCCAGCCGCACGACAAAAAGCTGCCGCACACCAAGCGGGAAACCCGCGCCGACATGCTGCCGCATGAAATCGCCGAACTCACCCTCGCCGAATGGAAAAGCGCGGAATCCACCGCCAACCTTGAGGTGATATCCAACGCCCCGGTCATGCTCGGTGGCAGGCCCGCCGTGCGCGTGCACGTGCGCTTCAAAAACGACCGCGGCCTGCCGATCGAGCGCGTCATGGTTGCCCTGGTCGACACCAAAGGCCGGCTGTCGATCCAGTACGAAGCCCCCGCCATCGTCTATTTTCAGCGGGGGCTGGCGGATTTCGAGGCGATGGTGGCAAGCGTGCGCTTCAGGTAAGGCGCGCGGGCGAAAAAAGGGGGGTTTCACGTGAAACCCCCCTTTCTGTTGCCGCTGATCCTACGGGCGATCAGTCCTTGAAGCGGCCCCTGACGCCGACGCGGCTGCTGCCGCCCCGGTTGTCGTTGCCAAAGCTGCGCGGCTGGGCGGGGCGTGCGCTGTTGCCGCGATCGCCGTAGCTGCGGGTGGCCGCTACCTTGGCCTTGGCCTCGCGCTCGCGCTTTTCCCAGTACTCGACGCTGTTGCCGTTGACTTCGGCCTTGGGCGCAGGCGCGGCGGCACCGCGATAAGCCTCGTTGCGCGGCGGGCGGTCGCCGGTCATGCGAGGCACGTCGGACGGGCCACGCGCGGCATTCTCAAACCGGTTGCCACGCGGCGCATCGCTGCGGGGACGGTCGCCGGCGGGGCGGGCGTCGGCACGATAGCCGCGGTCGCGGTTGTCGCGGCTGTCGCCACGTGGCGGGCGGTCGCCGTAGCTGCGCGGTTCGCTGCGCTTGTCGCCAAACCCGCCGCCACGCGGACCCGCATTGCTGCGCGGACGGCCCGCCGGCGGACGGCCCGAGGAAGGCTTCTGGGTCGGCTCCAGTCCCGGCAGGGTGTGTACCTCGATGCGGTTGCCGGTGTAGCGTTCGATGTTCTTCACCAGACCGGCTTCACGCATGCCGGCGAAGCTCACGGCGATGCCGGTGCGGCCTGCGCGGCCGGTGCGGCCGATGCGGTGAACGTAGTCCTCGGCCTGACGCGGCAGGTCGAAGTTGATGACATGGCTGATGCCCGCCACATCGATGCCACGCGCGGCGACGTCGGTGGCGACCAGCACGCGGGTGCGGCCTTCGCGCAGACGCTGCAGGGCGCGGTTGCGCTGGCCCTGCTGCATGTCGCCGTGCAAGGCATCGGAAGCAAAGCCGCTCTCGGCCAGCAGGTCGGAAATTTCCTCGGTACTGCGCTTGGTCGAAGTGAACACGATGGCCTGCGTCATGTCCACGCCGCGCAGCAGCGCGTCGAGCAGCCGGTTCTTGTGGTCCATGTTGTCGGCAAACAGCAGGCGCTGCTCGATCTTGGATTCCTGCTGGGGCACGGCTTCGATCTCGATGCGCTGGGCGTCGCGGGTGAGTTCGCGCGCCAGGTTGCCCACCACGCCGTCGAGCGTGGCCGAAAACAGCAGCGTCTGGCGCGCGGCCGGGCAGCGCGCGGCGATGGCCTTGATGTCGTCGACAAAGCCCATGTCCAGCATGCGGTCGGCTTCGTCGAGCACCAGCACTTCCAGGCGCGAGAAGTCGATCTTGCCACGCTCCAGATGGTCGATCAGGCGGCCGGGGGTCGCCACGACCACATCCACCGGCTGGCTCAAACGCTTCAGCTGCAGGCCATACGGCGCGCCGCCGACCAGGCAGGCGGTGCGGAAGCGACGCATGTCCTTGCCATAGGTCATGGCGGCTTTTTCGACCTGCAGCGCGAGTTCGCGCGTCGGAGTCAGCACCAGCACGCGCGGCCCCATGCTCTTGATTGTCGGCTCGGCCAGCATGCGCTGGATCGACGGCAGCAGAAACGCCGCCGTCTTGCCGCTGCCGGTGTGCGACGACACCAGGAGATCGCGGCCAGTCAACGCGGCGGGGATCGCCAGCGTTTGAACGGGGGTGGCGTTTTCGTAGCCTGCGGCCAGGACGGATTTAAGGATGAGGGGATCAAGCCCCAGTTCGGAAAAGCTCATGGCAAACCTTTATTCAGTGCGCTCAAATGCGCAAAACAAACCTGCGCCCGGTTCAAAACCAGACAGGTCATAAAATACGAACCGGATAGAAGCGGCGTCATGAAAACGCCCAACGGGTCGCGTCGATCACATCGGCGCCAACCACAAGACTTGTCACTGCCGGCTGCTAGATCACCGGCGGCACAAAAGAGAGGTCGAAGACGATGGGGCTGTGAGAACAGTCCCGAGGCACGGCGGCAAAAGCCTGACCTGCCCACTGCTGTATGCACAACTCGGCGGAGTGTATCAGAAAATGCTGATTTTCCCGAGTTTTATTTTCAGGCGTGGTAGAGCTTGTGGTACAGCCCGCCGCGGTCGATCAGTTCGTCGTGGCCGCCCGCCTCCACCACGCGGCCGTTTTCGAACACCAGGATACGGTCGGCCTGCCGCACCGCCGACAGGCGGTGGGCGATGATGAGCGTGGTGCGCCCGGTGAGGAAGGTGCCCAGCGCCTGATGCAGGTGCCGCTCGGTGTCGCTGTCGAGCGCCGAGGTGGCCTCGTCGAGGATGACGATTTTGGGCTGGGCGACGATCATGCGCGCAATCGCCAGCCGTTGGCGCTGGCCACCCGACATGCGGACGCCCTGGCGCCCCACCACCGTGTCCAGCCCGTGCGGCAGCGCAGCGATGAAGTCCTTCAGCTGGGCGATCTCCAGCGCCTGCCACAGCGTGGCGTCGTCGGCTTCGCGCCCCAGGGTCAGGTTGGCGCGCACGCTGTCGTTGAACAGCACCGGATGCTGCAGCACCACGCCGACGTGCTCGCGCACCGTTTCCCAGCCGATCTCGGTGACCGGCACGTCGCCATAAAAAATCTGCCCGGATTTGACCGGGTACAGCCCCAAGAGCGCCTGCACCAAGGTCGACTTGCCGCCACCGGAAGCGCCCACCAGCGCCACCTTCTCGCCCGCCGCCACCGTCAGGCTGACGTCGTCGAGCACCGTCTCCCCTTCCTCGTAGGCGAAACTCACGTGCTCGAGCGCAATGCCGACGGTGGGGCGGCCGGCGAACGGGTCGCGCAGCGCCGGATGCTGCGGCTCGCTGGAGAGGCCGAGCAGCGCGTTGATGCGCCCCAGCGCCGCGTTGGCGGCGAACCAGGAATACTGCATATTCACCAGTTCCTGCACCGGCGTCATCATGAACCAGAGGTAGCCGAACACCGCCAGCATCTCGCCGATGGAGAGATCGGAAAACACCACCATCAGCATCGCGCCGGCGCGGAAGGCGTCGAAGCCGACCAGAAACACGAAGAAGGAAAAGCGGCTCATCGCGTCCGACTTCCAGGCGAACGCCGCGGCGTGGCGGCGGATGTCGGCGGCCTTCTCGGTCACCCGCGCCAGATAGTGCTTCTCGCGGTTCATCGCGCGAATCTGCGTCAGCGCGTCGAGGGTTTCTGCAAGCGCGTCCTGGAACACCTCGAATGCGCGGTTCTCGAACTTCTTCAGGTCCTTCACCCGCTTGCCGAGCCGGGTCGAAAACAGGATCACGACGGGGTTAAGAAGCAGGATGAAGAGCGCCAGCTGCCAATGCATCCAGAACAGCACCGCGGCGACGCCGACCAGCGTCAGCACCGACACCACGAAGCCGGAAATCGAGGCGCCGAGAAAGCTGTCGATGGCGTTGAGATCGGTCACGAAATGCGAGCTCACCCGCCCCGCGCCCACCGTCTCGAACTGCGACAGCGCGATGCGCGACAGGCGGTTCAGCATGCGCACCCGGATGCGATACACCACCTCCTTCGCCAGCAGCGAGAAGCTGCGCCCCTGCCACACGTTGAGCAGGAGGGCCGCCAGGCGCAGCGCCACCGTCAGCGCGAGGGCCGCGCCGATGAACAGCACCGGGCCGTGCCACGCCGGCGGAAACCAGGCGCCGATGGCGGCGACCATCTTGCCCGGACGGTGCAGCAGCACCTCGTCGACCATCAGCGGCAACAAGATCGGCACCGGCACCGAAGCCACCACCGCCAGCAAGGCAATGAAGTTGGCCAGCAACAGGCGCCGGCGATGGCGCTTGAGTTCTTTGACGATACTGCGCCAGGTCAGCATGGGCGCCCGCTTACTTGCCGATGCAGAATTTGCTGAAGATTTCGCCCAGCAGGTCGTCGGCGCTGAATTCGCCGGTAATCTCCGACAGCGCGGCCTGCGCCAGCCGCAGCTCCTCGGCAAAGAGTTCGAGCTGCGCCGCCGATTCGCGCGCGGCGGCGAGATGCCCGGCGGCGCGGGAAAGTGCGTCCAGATGCCGTGCACGTGCCATGAACGCGCCCTCGCCCACCGCCTGCCAGCCGGCTGCCTCCAGCAGCTTGTCGCGCAGCAAATCGACCCCGGCTCCGGTCCTGGCGGACAGCCAGACTTCGTCGCCCGCCGCACGCGGCGATTCGGCGGTAAGGTCGATCTTGTTGTGGATGGTCAGCCGCGCCACCTGCGGCAGGCGCTGCAGGATCGCCGCCTCGCGCTCGCCCAGGCCGTGCGCCGCGTCCACCAGCAGCAGCGCCACGTCGGCCTTTTCCACCGCAGCCCAGGTGCGCGCGATGCCAAGCTTTTCCACCGGGTCGTCGGTATCGCGCAGGCCCGCGGTGTCGATGATGTGCAGCGGCACGCCCTGGATCTGGATCGCCTCGCGCACGGTGTCGCGCGTCGTCCCGGCGATCTCGGTGACGATCGCCGCCTCGAACCCGGCCAGCTGGTTCATGAGGCTCGACTTGCCGACGTTCGGCTGGCCGATCAGCACCACACTCAGACCTTCGCGCAGCAGCACGCCCTGTTTCGCCTGCGCTCGCACCGCGGCGAGGCGGGCGTCGATGGCGTCGAGCCGGCCGAAGGCATCGGCGTCGCGCAGAAAATCGATTTCTTCCTCGGGAAAGTCGAGCGTGGCTTCCACCAGCATGCGCAGGCGGGTCAGCGCCTCGACCAGTTCGGCGATGCGCGCGGAGAAGGCGCCAGAGAGCGAGCGCACCGCCGAGCGCGCGGCTTCGGTCGACGCCGCATCGATCAGGTCGGCCACCGCCTCGGCCTGCGCCAGATCGAGCTTGCCGTTGAGAAAAGCGCGGCGGGAAAACTCGCCGGGCTCGGCCAGGCGGGCGCCGAGTTCGATGCAGCGCTCAAGGAGGAGATTCATCACCACCGGGCCGCCGTGGCCCTGCAACTCCAGCACGTGTTCGCCGGTGAACGAGTGCGGCGCGGCGAAAACCAGCGCGATGCCCTCGTCGATCGCCTGGCCATCGCCATCGAGAAAAGGACAGAAGGTCGCATGGCGCGGTTCGGGCACGCGGCCGAGGATCGCGGCAGCAAGCGGGGCGATATCCGCCCCCGACACCCGCACCACTCCCACCCCACCGCGGCCTGGCGCGGTGGCGATGGCGGCGATCAGGTCAGGCCTTGCTGCTGGCGGCTTTGCCACCGCCCTCGACCTGCCTGTTGATCGCCCACTGCTGCGCGATCGACAGGATGTTGTTGACCACCCAGTACAGCACCAGGCCGGCCGGGAAGAACACGAACATCACGGTGAAGGCCACCGGCATGATCATCATGATCTTGGCCTGCATCGGGTCCATCGGCTGTGGGTTCAGCTTGACCTGCAGGATCGAGGTGATGCCCATCAGGACCGGCAGGATGAACCAGGGATCGGGTGCGGTCAGGTCGGTGATCCAGCCCAGCCAGGGCGCGCCGCGCATTTCCACCGCCGCCAGCAGCACCCAGTACAGCGCGATGAACACTGGAATCTGGATCAGGATCGGCAGGCAGCCGCCGAGCGGGTTGATCTTCTCGGTCTTGTACATCTCCGCCATCGCCTGGTGCAGCTTGGCGCGGTCGTCGCCATAGGTTTCCTTCAGCTTCTGCAGGCGCGGCGTCAGCTTCTTCATCTTGGCCATCGACTTGTAGCCCGCCGCCGACAGCGGATACAGCGCCAGCTTGATGAGGAGGGTCAGGATGATGATGGCCCAGCCCCAGTTGCCGACGATGCGCTCGATCTTTTCCAGCGACCAGAAAATCGGGTAGGCCAGCGGCGTCAGCCAGCCGTAGTCACGCGTAAGTTCGAGCCCCGGGGCGGTCTTTTCCAGCACGGCCTGGGCTTGCGGGCCGGCATACAGCGGCACGGTGAAGGTCTTTTGCTGGCCGGGTGCAAGCGTGCCTTCGGCCAGGATCACCCCGGCGGAGTATAGGCCGTCGCCCAGGACGCGGGTGTAGTACTCGCGCTTGACGCTGCCCTCCGGCAGCCAGGCCGACACGAAATGGTGCTGGACCATCCCGACCCAGCCGTTATTGGCGCTCTTTTCGAAATCGGCCTTGCCTGCCTGAATGTCCTTGAACGCGACTTTCTGGAATTTCCTGGCATCGGTGTAGAACGCCGGGCCGGTGTAGGTGTAGAGGAAGAAGGATTCGCCGCGCGGCGCCTCGCCGTGGCGGGTGAACTGGTAATAGGGGGTGAGATCGATGGGCTGGCTGCCGCCGTTGATGACGCGGGTTCTGAGCGCGATCTGGTAGCTGCCGCGCTTGAACACATAGGTTTTTTCAACGCGCACGCCGGTGGCGGGGTTAACCCACACCAGCGGCACTTCCAGCTGGGCCGCGCCGCCGGCCAGGCGGTAGGTGCCGGGATTCAGCTGAAACGCGCTGCGGTGCGTCGGCAGGCCCTCGCCGACCAGGCCGCTTTGCGCCAGATAGGGCCGGGTCTTGGCGTCCTCGAACAGGGTGAAGACCTGATTCTTGTCTTCCGTCTCGCGGTACGCCAGCAGCTGCAGTTCGCGCAGGTCACCGCCATTGGCATCGATGGTGGCGCGCAGCACATCGGTTTCCACCACGGCGCGCTGGCCCTTCGCAAAGCTGGTCTGCGCCGGCGCTGCAACGGGCGCATTCAGCGCCTGGCTGGGGGTTGGGGCGCCGGTGGCCGGCGCACTCGCCGTGCTCGGGGCAACCGGCGCCGGTGCGGTTTTATCCTGCCAGGCCTCCCACAACAAAAGCAGCGAGAAGGAGAAAACGATGAAAAGAATCAGCCGCTGGTTATCCATTGAGACGGGACGCGTTTAGTTGGGGAAGAATTCCGGCGCGGCTTCGCCTGCCGGCGTGCTTGGCCATTTTGCCATGGCCCGCTGGCCGGCGCGCTTAAACGTGCGTGACAGATCGCGTGCCTCATCGCCTGCAACCGGCTTGGCTATCAGGCGAACCACGAAATCGCATGCGGGCAGTTCCGGCAAAATCTGCCGGAAGCTTTCGCGAACGCAGCGCTTGACGCGATTGCGGTCCACTGCGCGTGCAAGCAGGCGCTTGGCAATCACCATTCCCAATCGCGGATAACCCACCTGATTGGGACGCGCCATCACCAGCACATAGTCTGTTCGGGCGCGCTGGTTGTCGGCAAACACCCGATCGAAATCGGCCTTCTCGACCAGGCGCGCATCGCGCAGGCGCACGCCACCTGCTTGGCTGGGTTGCGTGTCGATCAGACAGCCAGGCGCGAACGGCCCTTGGCGCGGCGTGCGTTGATCACGGCACGGCCTGCCTTGGTTTTCATGCGGGCACGGAAACCGTGGGTACGCTTGCGGCGGACGGTGGAAGGTTGGTAAGTGCGTTTCATGGCTTGTCCTTTCAGGCTGGCGTGGGCCCCGTCCCGCCGAAGCGGATGGCCCAACACAAAAAAATCTGTTGAAAAACCGCATATTAGACCCGCCCACCTGTGGAGATGTCAAGTTCGTCCTGACGTGCCGGACCCGGCCCGCGGCTTTTTTGCCTGTGGATAACCTGGTCGAAGGGGAGTAAGATTCATGTTTGGATCCCATGCAGCTTTACGCGCCCAACCACTCGACTATGGATTCCTTCTGGGACCTTTGCCAAGAGCGCTTCCGCGCCAACCTGACCCAGCAGCAATTCAGCACATGGATCAAGCCCCTGGTGTTGGATGAAGCGGGCGGCGACGTACGGATTCTGGCGCCCAATCATTTCGTGATGGACTGGGTGCGCGAAAAGTTTGCCGAGCATATCGATGCCTGGGCGCAGGAGTTTTATGCGCGCCCGGTGGCCATCACCTACGCGCTCGGGAAAAAAACCGGCGCCCCGCGCTCGCACGCCTCCCCTGCCGCCGCGACGAATGCCGCACCGGCTGCCGTCAGCGTCGCAGCACCCGCCCAGGTCGGCCTGCGGATCAATCCCGGCTTCAATTTCGATAATTTCGTTTCCGGGCGCGCCAACCAGCTGGCGCGTGCCGCCGCACTGCAAATTGCCGACAACCCCGGCGTCGCCTACAACCCGCTTTTTGTTTATGGCGGCGTAGGCCTGGGCAAAACCCACCTGCTGCAGGCCATCGGCAACACCGTGCGGCAGGCCAGCCCCGAGGCGCGCATCAGCTACATCCACGCCAACGATTATGTCGACGACGTGGTCAAGGCCTATCTGAACAAGCAGTTCGACGATCTCAAGCGGCGCTACATGTCGCTGGATTTGCTGCTGATCGACGACATCCAGTTCCTGGCCAAGAAGGACCGCACCCAGGAAGAATTCTTCTACGTTTTCAACTCGCTGATCGAGAACAAGAAACAGATCGTCATCACCTGCGATACCTTCCCAAAGGAAATCAGCGGGCTGGACGATCGCCTGAAATCGCGCTTTGCCTGGGGCCTGACGGTGGCCGTCGAGCCACCCGAACTGGAAATGCGGGTCGCCATCCTCTTGGCCAAGGCGCAGGCGGAAAACATCAAGCTCGACGAGAACGTCGCCTTCTTCATCGCCAAGCAGGTGCGTTCCAACGTGCGCGAACTGGAAGGCGCATTGAAGCGGGTCATCGCCTTTTCGCGTTTCCACGAAAAGCCGATTTCCCTCGAACTGGTGAAAGAGGCGCTGCGCGATCTGATTGCGTCGACCTCGCGCATCGTTTCGATCGAGAACATCCAGAAAACCGTCGCCGATTTTTACAAGATCAAGGTCGCCGACATGTTTTCCAAGAAACGCACCCGCAACCTGGCCCGCCCGCGCCAGATTGCCATGGCACTGGCCAAGGAACTGACCAACCAGAGCCTGCCGGAGATCGGCGAATCGTTTGGCGGGCGCGACCACACCACGGTGATTCACGCCTGTCGCAAGGTCGCCGAGTTGCGCGAGACAGAAGCCGACATCGGGCGCGACTATCTGGTGTTGCTGCAAAGTCTGACAGGCTGAGGATGAAATGTGGATAAGGCAGGCCATGCGGACAATGCGGGAAAATCTATCCCCATCCCTCCCAGGCTGCCAAGATGTTACCCACACCCAAAAATGAACGACAAGCGGATGATTAAATTGAGTAAAAAGGCTTATCCCCAGATTTGAGCCGCCTTTATTATGATTCTCAGGAATATATTAAATGCTATTAATACAAAGCGAACGCAATGCCCTTCTGGCTTCCCTCTCCGCTGTGATCGGCGTGGTTGAGCGGCGCCACACCCTGCCCATCCTGTCCAATCTCCTGCTGGAGAAAAAAGGTGACAAGCTGACCGTGCTGGCGACCGACTTGGAATTGCAGGTCAGCACCCAGCTCGACGCGCAGGCGGGCGAAGACTTCGCCATCACCATCGCCGCACGCAAGCTGTTCGACATCGTGCGTGCGCTGCCCGACGCCGCCAAGGTCAAGCTCGACACCAAGGACAGTCAGGTCGTGGTGAGCGCGGGTAAGTCGCGCTTCACCCTGCAAACCCTGCCGGCCGCCGATTTCCCTCGGGTCGAGACCGGCGCCGGGCTGGGCGAGGCGATCCGCCTGCCGCAAAAAAACCTGAAGCGCCTGTTGCAGCTGGTGCAGTTCGCCATGGCCAGCCAGGACATCCGCTATTACCTCAACGGCATGCTGCTGGTGCTCGGCGGCAAGCTGCTGCGCGTGGTGGCCACCGACGGTCACCGCCTGAGCTATGCCGAAGCCGAACTGGAGACGGAAGCCGAAGCGCGCGAAGTCATCATCCCGCGCAAGACCGTGGTCGAACTGTCCAAGCTGCTCTCCGACTCGGACGACGCGGTCGAGCTGCGCATCGGTGCCAACCAGGTCACCATCACCCTGCCCGGAACCGAACTGGTGACCAAGGTGGTGGACGGCAAATTCCCAGACTACCAGCGCGTGATTCCTGCGAACCAGCCGCGCCACCTCAAGGCCAACCGCCAGAGCGTGATGCAGGCCCTGCAGCGTGCCGCCATCCTGTCGAACGAGAAATTCCGCGGCGTGCGCCTGGTGATGAGCGAAAACACGCTGGGCATCGTCTGCAACAACAACGAGCAGGAAGAAGCCGCCGACGAGATCGAGGTCAGCTACAACGGCGATCCGCTGGACGTCGGCTTCAACGTGACCTACCTGCTGGACGGCCTCGGCGCGGTCAGCACAGACGAAATCACCCTGTCGCTGGGCGACGCCAACAGCAGCATGCTGCTGACCAGCGAAGGCGAGCCGGGCTTCAAGTACGTCGTGATGCCGATGCGCATCTAGGTTTGTTACGCGACCGATTTCACCCTGCAACAACCGATAGGAAATCCCCCATGCGGGGAAACACACCATGAGCAAGAAACCCGACGACGCAACGCCCGAAAACACGAATGGCGGTTACGACGAAGACAGCATCCAGCAGCTGGAAGGCCTGGAAGCGGTGCGCAAGCGCCCCGGCATGTACATCGGCGATACCTCCGACGGAACCGGCCTGCATCACATGGTGTTCGAGGTACTGGACAACGCCATCGACGAGGCGCTGGCCGGCTGGTGCGACGACATCAAGGTCATCATCCATCCCGATAATTCCATCTCGATTTCCGACAACGGCCGCGGCATTCCGGTCGGCATCAAGTTCGACGACAAGCACGAACCCAAGCGCAGCGCGGCCGAAATCGTGATGACCGTGCTGCACGCCGGCGGCAAGTTCAACCAGAACAGCTACAAGGTATCGGGCGGCCTGCACGGCGTCGGCGTGTCGTGCGTCAACGGCCTGTCGAAATGGCTGAAGCTGATCGTGCGCCGCGATGGCAAGAAGTACGCGATGGAATTCAACCGAGGCAAGGTCGTCAATCGCCCGATCGAAATCCAGAATGGGGTCGAGGTCTCGCCCATGCAGGTTGTCGGTGAGACGAAGAATCGTGGCACCGAAGTGCACTTCCTGGCCGACGAGGAAATCTTCGGCAAGGTCGAATTCCATTTCGACATCCTCGCCAAGCGCATCCGCGAACTGTCCTTCCTCAACAATGGGGTGAAGATCGAACTGATCGACCATCGTGACGGCAAGACCGAAAACTTCTCGCACTCCGGCGGCGTCAAGGGCTTCGTCGAGTACATGAACCGGGTCAAATCGGTGTTGCACCCGAAGATTTTCCACGCTATTGGCGAGAAGGACGGCATGACCGTCGAAGTCGCCATGCAATGGAACGACAGTTATTCTGAAACAGTGCAATGCTTCACCAACAACATCCCGCAACGCGACGGCGGTACCCACCTGACCGGCCTGCGCATGGCGATGACGCGGGTGCTGAACAAGTACATCGAGGAAAACGAGGTGGCCAAGAAGGCGAAGGTCGAAACCACCGGCGACGACATGCGCGAAGGCCTGACATGCGTGCTGTCGGTCAAGGTGCCCGAGCCCAAGTTCTCCTCGCAGACCAAGGACAAGCTGGTGTCGTCCGAAGTGCAGCCGGTGGTGCAGGAAGTCGTCGGCCAGAAACTGGCCGAATTCCTGCTCGAAAACCCCAGCGACGCCAAGTTGCTGTGTGCCAAGATCGTCGATGCGGCACGTGCCCGCGAGGCTGCGCGCAAGGCACGGGAAATCACCCGCCGCAAGGGTGTCATGGACGGTCTGGGCCTACCCGGCAAGCTGGCCGACTGCCAGGAAAAAGATCCGGCATTGTGCGAGATCTATCTGGTCGAGGGTGATTCCGCCGGCGGCTCGGCCAAGCAGGGCCGCGACCGCAAGTTCCAGGCGATCCTGCCGTTGAAGGGCAAGATCCTCAACGTCGAGCGCGCGCGCTTCGACAAGGTCATCGGCAGCCAGGAAATCGCAACACTCATCACCGCGCTCGGCACCAGCATCGGCAAGGACGACTACAACCCCGACAAGCTCAGATACCACCGCATCATCATCATGACCGACGCCGACGTCGACGGCGCCCACATCCGCACCCTGCTCCTGACCTTCTTCTACCGCCAGATGCCAGAACTGGTCGAGCGCGGCCACATCTACATCGCCCAGCCGCCGCTGTACAAGGTCAAGCATGGGCGCTCGGAGCGCTACATCAAGGACGAGCACGCGCTCAAGGAGCACCTGATGGCGGAGGCGATGAAAGACGCCGAGCTGACGCCGATGGACGGCGCCATGCCGATCATGGGCGAAGCGCTGGAAACGCTGGCACGCGAATACTTCCTCGCCGAAGCCGTGTGCGACCGCCTGGGCCGCCTGCTGCCGGACGACGTGCTGCAGGTGCTGATGAAGATTCCGCGCCTGAGCCTGGCCGACAGCGGCGCCGCCATGATGGCGGAAGCGAGCCTGGGCGCTGCGCTGGACGCGCATAAATTCGAGGTCGCCGCCGAGTACCTCAGCGAAACCGACACCCACCGCCTGCGCATCACCCGCCATGCCCACGGCAATGCCTACGTCAATTTCCTCGAAGCGGACCTGCTCGAATCCGGCGACTACAACCAGCTGGTCAAGGTCGGCGATCTATTGCGCGACCTGATCGGCCTCGGCGCCCGCGCCAAGCGCGGCGAGAAGGAAGCGCCGGTGCAAAGCTTCCGCGAAGCGATGGACTGGTTCCTCGCCGAAGTCAAACGCGGCATGAGCATCCAGCGCTACAAGGGCCTGGGCGAAATGAACCCCGCGCAACTGTGGGAAACCACCATGGACCCCAAGGTGCGCCGCCTGATGAAAGTGCAGATCGAGGACGTGATTTCGTCCGACCAGATCTTCACCACCCTGATGGGCGACGAAGTCGAACCGCGCCGCGCCTTCATCGAGAGCAATGCGCTGGGGGTGCGGAATCTCGACGTGTAAAGCAGCAGCAGCCCAAATATTTCATGGGAACAAGAAGAAAGGCCAACCCATTTGGTTGGCCTTTCTTTTGTCGCCGTCTGCTTATCGGCCTTATGGTCGGGTAGCGGCAGCGCATTGCTGCGCCGCCGCCCCCTAAGAACCGTACGTGCGCCTCACGACGCATACGGCTCAAGCCCCTCAAAAGCATCTTGCGACACTCGGTTTCACAACTGTATTTTCCGGCAA
>CAMTWC010000110.1:0-19512 GCA_947085345.1 uncultured Gammaproteobacteria bacterium
ACCTGCGAAGCGCCAGCGCCCAAGGCGGACTCGCGGATCGCGCGGCGTTCGACCTGGGTCGAACCGCACGGCACGCAAATGATGATGCGCGGCGACGGACGGAAGAACTTGGAGTCGTGCACCATGCGGATGAACTGCTTGAGCATTTGCTCGGTGACGGTGAAGTCGGCGATCACGCCATCCTTCATCGGCCGGATCGCCTGCAGGTTGCCCGGGGTGCGACCCAGCATCTGCTTGGCCTCCGCGCCCACCGCCTGCACCGTGCGCTTGCCGCCCGCCGACGCATCGGTGCGGATCGACACCACCGATGGCTCGTCCAGCACAATGCCACGGTCGCGCACGTAAATCAGCGTGTTGGCGGTACCGAGGTCAATCGCGAGGTCGGTCGAGAAATAGCTGGTCAGAAACTTGAACATGGTGGCGGCAGCACCCGCGCCAGGCGGGCGAAAGGGCAGAAAAAACAAGGGGCCTATGATACCCTAATGGGCTTCGTTCCCGTAAGTATTCAGGTGCTTCCACCATGTCCCTCACCCAGGACGACGTCAAGCGCATCGCCCGCCTTGCGCGCATAGAAACCAGCGATGCCGAGGCGCAGGCCGCGCAGGCCCAGCTCAACAACATTTTCGGTCTCATCGCCACCATGCAGGCAGTGGACACAAGCGGCATCGCCCCGATGGCCCACGCGCAGGAGGTCTACCAGCGCCTGCGTGAAGACGCGGTGACCGAAACCGACCGCCATGCCGCCTTCCAGTCCATCGCCCCGGCGGTCGAAAATGGCCTTTACCTCGTGCCCAAAGTCATCGAGTAACCATGCTTGAAACATCCCTTTCCGCGCTCGCCGCGCAGCTCGCCGCCGGACAGGTTTCCAGCCGTGAGCTGGCGCAACAGTATCTCGACCGCATCGCCGCCCTGAACCCGGCAATCAACGCCTTCATCACGGTCGATGCCGAGAAAACCCTGGTCGAGGCTGCTGCCGCCGACGCGCTGATCGCCGCCGGCCAGGCCGGCCCGCTCACCGGCGTGCCGATCGCGCACAAGGACATCTTCTGCACCGACGGCTGGCTTACCACCTGCGGCTCGAAAATGCTGCACAACTTCGTCGCCCCCTACGACGCCCACGTGATCCAGCGCTTCAAGGCCGCCGGTATGCCGAGCTTGGGCAAGACCAACATGGACGAGTTCGCCATGGGGTCTTCCAACGAGACCAGCCATTTCGGCGCAGTGAAGAACCCGTGGAACCCGGCATACGTGCCCGGCGGCTCGTCCGGCGGCGCCGCAGCGTGCGTCGCCGCACGCATGGCGCCCGCTGCCACCGGCACCGATACCGGCGGCTCGATCCGCCAGCCCGCCGCGCTGTGCGGCATCACCGGCCTCAAACCCACCTACGGCCTGGTGTCCCGCTACGGCATGATCGCCTTCGCCTCCAGCCTCGACCAGGCCGGGCCGATGGCGCCCTCTGCCGAGGACTGCGCGCTGCTGCTGAACGTGATGACCGGCTTCGACCCCAAGGATTCGACCAGCCTCGACCGCGAGAAGGAAGACTACACGCGCGATCTGGAAAAGCCCCTTGCCGGCCTGCGCGTCGGCCTGCCGCGCGAGTTCTTCGCCGAGGGCCTCAACAGCGAAGTCGCGGCCGCGGTGGACGCAGCGGTCACCGAACTGAGAAAACTCGGTGCGACGACGGTCGATATCTCGCTCGCCAATTCCAGGCTCGCAATCCCCGTCTACTACGTGCTGGCGCCGGCGGAAGCCTCATCCAATCTGTCGCGCTTCGACGGCGTGCGCTACGGCTACCGCGCGCCGGACTACGCCAACCTCGACGACATGTACTGCAAGACCCGTGCGCAGGGCTTCGGCGCGGAGGTGAAGCGCCGCATCCTGATCGGCGCCTACGTGCTCTCGCACGGCTACTACGACGCCTATTACCTGCAGGCGCAGAAAATCCGCCGCCTGATCGCCGACGACTTCAGCGCCGCCTTCAAAACCTGCGACATCATCCTCGGCCCCACCGCGCCCGGCACCGCGTTCAAGCTGGGCGAGAAATCGGACGACCCGGTGGAAATGTATCTGAACGACCTCTACACCATTCCCGCCAACCTCGCCGGCCTGCCCGGCATGTCGCTGCCGTGCGGCTTCGATGCCAAGGGCCTGCCGATCGGCCTGCAGCTCGTCGGCAACTATTTCAGCGAGGCGAAAATGCTCAACGCCGCCCATCAGTACCAGCGCGCCACCGACTGGCATATGCGGCTGCCGCCGCTGGGTGAGGGGTCAGGGGTAAGGGGTCAGGGATGATGTCCGCATCCTGTGCCCTGCTCCTCACGCCTTTCCCCTCACCCCTCACGAGGCCTTTCTTATGAAGTGGGAGACCGTCATCGGGCTGGAAGTGCACACCCAGCTCGCCACCAAATCGAAAATCTTTTCCGGTAGCAGCACCGCCTTCGGCGCCGCGCCCAATACGCAGGCGAGTGCAGTTGACATCGCGCTGCCCGGCGTGCTGCCGGTTCTGAACCGCGGCGCGGTGGAATGCGCGATCAAGTTTGGTCTCGCCATTGGCGCCACCTTGAACCGCATCAACGTGTTCTATCGCAAGAACTACTTCTACCCCGATCTGCCCAAGGGCTACCAGATCAGCCAGCTGGCCAGGCCCATCGTCGAGGGCGGCGCGTTGACCATCGTGGTGGATGGCGAAGAAAAAACCATCCATCTCACCCGCGCCCACCTGGAAGAGGACGCCGGCAAGTCGCTGCACGAGGACTTCCACGGCATGACTGGCATCGACCTCAACCGCGCCGGCACGCCGCTGCTGGAGATCGTCTCCGAGCCGGAAATGCGCTCCTCCGCAGAGGCCGTCGCCTACGCCCGCGCGCTGCACACGCTGGTGACCTGGATCGGCATCTGCGACGGCAACACGCAGGAAGGCAGCTTCCGCGTCGACGCCCACGTTTCGGTGCGCCCGGCCGGGCAGGCCGAATTCGGCACCCGCCGCGAAATCAAGAACCTCAATTCCTTCCGCTTCCTGCAGCAGGCGATCGACTACGAAGTCCGCTGGCAGGTCGAGACGCTGGAGGACGGCGGCCGCATTGAACAAGCGACGGTGCTGTTCGACCCCGACCGGGGCGAGACGCGCATGATGCGCAGCAAGGAGGAGGCGCACGACTACCGCTACTTCCCCGATCCCGATTTGTTGCCGGTCAGGCTCGACGAGGACTGGATCGAGCAGGTGCGCGCCACCCTGCCCGAACTGCCCGTCGCGATGCAGGCGCGCTTCCAGCGCGACTACGGCGTGTCGGCCTACGATGCTGCTGTTTTAACGGGGTCGCGCGCGCTCGCCGACTACTTCGAGGCCGCCGCCCGCGCCTGCGGCCAGGGCAAGCTTGCCGCCAACTGGGTGATGGGCGAACTCTCTGCTGCGCTGAACAAGGCCGAACTCGACATCGCGCAGAGCCCGGTCTCCGCCGCCCAGCTCGGCACGCTGATCGCGCGCATCCAGGACGGCACGCTCTCCGGCAAGCTCGCCAGGCAGGTGTTCGAAGGCCTGTGGGAAGGTGCCGGCGAAGTCGATGCCATCATCGAGGCGCGCGGATTGAAGCAGATGTCCGATTCCGGCGAACTGGAAAAGATCGTCGGCGACGTGCTCGCCGCCAACCCGAAGTCGGTCGAGGAATTCCGTTCCGGCAAGGACAAGGCCTTCAACGCGCTGGTCGGCCAGGTGATGAAGGCCAGCCGCGGCAAGGCCAACCCGGCGCAGGTCAACGAGCTGCTGAAGGCCAAACTGCAGTAAACCAAGAACCTCGCCGCAGAGGCACAGCGTTTATTTGCCCGACAGCTCCCGGAAACGCGCCTTGTCGGCTGCATATTTCTCGCGCACCTTCTCCATGGCGGCCTCGTTGTTCTGAATGGTGCGCTTGAGGTCCTGGCTTTCCTTGTCGGCCTGCGCCAGCTGCTCCTGCAGGCCGGGGCCGACCTTGCGCCCGGACTTCTCGATCCTGGCAATGCGGGTACGCAGGTCAGCCAGATTCTTATCCACGGCTTCGGCGCGGATTTCCGCCCCCTTGATCGCCAGCTTGTGATGCTCCAGCGCGCGGTCGCGCGAGAGATCGATTTCCGCTTCAGTGGTGTAGGTCTGGGTCAGCGCGCGATCGAGCTGCGCCTGTCTGTCCTGTTCCGCCTGGATCCGTTTTTGCTCGGCCAGGCGCGCGGCCTCGGCCTGGCGCTCGGCTTCGGATTGGGTGCGCTTGATCACCAGTCCTTGCTTGTTCAGCTCGGCGCCGCCGCTTTTCTGGTAGCTCGTCGGCGGCGTATCGCTGTAGTGCACGCGGCCGCTGCCGTCGACCCAGCGGTACATCGCCGCCTGCGCCGTCCCCACGGTCAGCAGCAAGGCGGCTGCCAGCGCGCTAAACGCCATACCGTGCACGGTAGCCAGCCACGGCCTGCAATTCTTGTTGTCTGTCTGCATCACGTTCCAGAAACTCCACCAGATTGTCCAGCGTGACCACTGCCACCACCGGAATGCCATACTGCTCGCGCACTTCCTGCACCGCGGATTTTTCACCTGTGCCGCGTTCCATGCGATCCAGCGCGATCACCACCCCCGCCGGCTCGGCGCCCGCGTGGCGGATCAGGTCCACCGACTCGCGCACCGAGGTGCCCGCCGAAATCACGTCGTCGACGATCAGCACGCGGCCCGTGAGCGCCGCGCCGACCACCGTGCCGCCTTCGACGTGGTCCTTGGCCTCCTTGCGGTTGAAGGCGAACGGCACGTTCCTGCCCATGCCCGCCAGCGCGATCGCAATGCTCGCCGCCAGCGGAATGCCCTTGTACGCCGGGCCGAACAGCACGTCGAACGCGATCCCCGAGTCGACGATGGCTTTCGCGTAAAATTCGCCCAGCCGTTTCAGCTTGTCGCCGTCGTTAAATAGCCCCGCATTAAAAAAGTAGGGGCTCATGCGCCCCGCCTTGGTCTTGAACTCGCCAAAACACAGCACCTGCGACGCGATGGCGAATTCCACAAACTCGGCTTTGTAATCGGACATTTTTCACAATTTCTTGAATCAATCTTGATGCGAATTATATCGGCCAACCTCAACGGCATCCGTTCCGCCGCCACCAAGGGCTTTTTCGACTGGCTGCCCACGCAACACGCCGACGTCGTCTGCGTGCAGGAACTCAAGGCGCAGGCGGCCGACCTCAAGCCCGAATTCATTCAATGCGACGGCCTCACCGGCGCCTTCCACTACGCCGAGAAAAAGGGCTACAGCGGCGTCGGCGTCTATACCCGCCAACAGCCGCAGCGCGTCATCGAAGGCCTCGGCGTGCCCGAATTCGACGCCGAGGGCCGCTACATCGAGGCCGATTATGGGAATCTGGCCGTCATCTCGCTCTACCAGCCCTCCGGCTCCAGCAGCGAGGAACGCCAGCAGGCCAAATTCCGCTTCATGGACGTCTTCTTCCCGCACCTCCAGGCGCTGATCAAAAGCGGCCGCGAAATCGTCATCTGCGGCGACTGGAACATCGCTCACAAGGAAATCGACCTCAAGAACTGGAAATCCAACCAGAAGAACTCCGGCTTCCTGCCCGAGGAGCGCGCCTGGATGACCCGCCTGTTCGACGAACTCGGCTGGGTCGACGTTTACCGCAGCCTTTACCCCGAACACACCGGCGAGGCCTACACCTGGTGGAGCAACCGCGGCCAGGCCTGGGCCAAGAACGTCGGCTGGCGCATCGACTACCAGATTGCCACCCCCGGCATCGCGGCCAAGGCCATATCCGCCAGCGTCTACAAGGAGCAGCGCTTTTCCGACCACGCGCCGCTGATTGTCGATTACGATTACGCCATCTGAGCCCTACCGAGGCCGTAGTGAGAAAACAGACCGCACTGAATCTGCTGCAGGACCACAAGGAGGCGATACGCCAGCGCTACGGCGTGCGGCATCTGTCGCTCTTCGGCTCCACTGTGCGCGATGCCGCGCGTGAAGGCAGCGATGTCGACGTGCTGGTCGAATTCGACGGGCCGGCCACCTCCGACCGTTATTTCGGTCTGCAGTTTTATCTGGAAGACCTTTTCGGCTGTCCCGTCGATCTGGTCACCGACAAGGCGCTTCGGCCAGAACTGCGCCCCCACATCGAAAAGGAAGCCATCCGTGTCGCGTGAATGGCGCTTCTACGTGAGCGACATGATCGATTTTGCGGAAAAGGTGCTGATCTACACCCATGAGATGGAACAAAGCCGCTTCGAACAAAGCGGCCTGAACTACGACGCCACTCTGCGCAATCTCGAGCTCATCGGTGAGGCCGCCACACACATCCCGGAGCACGCGCGGCAATTTGCCAGCCATATCGACTGGCGGCGCATCGTGGCCACGCGCAACCGGCTGATTCATGGCTACCTCGGCATCGACAACGACACGCTCTGGAGCATCATCCAGACCGACATCCCCGCCCTGCTGCACAACCTCTATGCCCTAAAGGCCGCGGCGGATGCGGGACAGATCATCGACCCGGCGGCATGAGACAAACCAACCTGGCCCAGGGCGTTACTGACTGACCATGCCGCTTTCCTGGAACGAGATCAAATCCCGCGCCTTATCGTTCTCACGCGAATGGGCCGACGCTGCCAACGAAGACAGCGAGGCCAAGCCGTTCTGGATCGCCTTCTTCGAAATCTTCGGCATCACCAACAAGCGCGTCGCCACCTTCGAGCACGCGGTCAAGAAATTCGGTGGCGACCGGGGCTACGTCGACCTGTTCTGGCCCGGCGTATTGCTGGTGGAGCAGAAATCGCGCGGCAGGAACCTCGACCGCGCCTTTAATCAGGCGCTGGACTACTTCCCCGGCATCAAGGAACGCGACCTGCCGCGCCACATCGTCGTGTGCGACTTCGCCCGTTTCCGCCTCTACGACCTGGAAACCGGCGACACCCGCGAATTCGCGCTGAAGGACCTGCACAAGCACATCCGCCACTTCGGCTTCATCGCCGGCTACGAAACGCAGGAGATCAAGCCTCAGAATCCGGTCAACATCCAGGCCGCCGAACGCATGGGGCGGCTGCACGATGCGCTCAAGGCCAGCGGTTTCGAGGGCCATGCGCTCGAAGTGCTGCTGGTGCGCCTGCTGTTCTGCCTGTTCGCCGACGACACCGGCATCTTCCAGCCGGCGCAGGCGCTGCGCACCTACATCGAGGAACGCACCCGCGAGGACGGCTCCGACCTCGGCCCCCTACTCGCCCAGCTGTTCCAGGTGCTGAACACCCCGGAAACCAAGCGCGGCAAGGCGCTGGACGACCAGCTCGCCGCCTTCCCCTACATCAACGGCAAACTGTTCGAAGAGGCCATCCCCATTGCCGACTTCGACAGCGCCATGCGCGAAGCGCTGCTCGACGCCTGCGCGCTCGACTGGGCAGCCATCTCACCGGCCATCTTCGGCGCACTGTTCCAGAGCATCATGGACAGGCAGGCGCGACGCAACCTCGGCGCGCACTACACCAGCGAGGAAAACATCCTCAAGCTCATCAAGCCGCTGTTCCTCGACGCGCTGTGGGCCGAGTTCGACAAGGTCAAGAAGCACCGCAACAAGCTGTTCGAATTCCACAAGAAGCTGCGCGGACTCACCTTCTTCGACCCCGCCTGCGGCTGCGGCAACTTCCTCGTCATCGCCTACCGCGAACTGCGTCTGCTGGAACTGGAGATCCTGCGCGCCTCGCTCGCGCTTGAACGCGAATTCAAGCAGTCGCTGGTCGATATTTTCCAGTTGCTCTCCATCGACGTCGACCAGTTCTACGGCATCGAGATCGAGGAATTCCCCGCCCAGATCGCCCAGGTCGCGCTGTGGCTGGTCGACCACCAGATGAACCTCAAGGTGAGCGAGGAATTCGGCATGTATTTCGCCCGCATTCCACTCAAGACCAGCCCGCACATCGTCTACGGCAATGCGCTCACGCTCGATTGGAACGATGTGCTGCCTGCGGAACGGGCAAGCTACGTCATGGGCAACCCGCCCTTCGTCGGGCACCAGTGACGGAACGCGGAGCAGATGGCGGACATGGAGCGCATCTGGGGAACGGATGGCCGTTTCGGTCGGCTGGACTATGTGACCTGCTGGCACCGCAAGGCTGCCGATTACATGCGTGCCAACCCGGCCATCACATGCGCACTGGTTTCCACCAACAGCATTTGCCAAGGTGAACAGGTCGGCACACTTTGGGGTTACCTGCTGGAGCGCGGCGTGAACATTCACTTTGCCCATCGCACCTTCCAGTGGAGCAATGAAGTGCGTGGCAAGGCAGCCGTGCATTGCGTGATTGTCGGTTTCGGGCTGCGCGAGGCCGCAGAGAAAACCATCTTCGAATACGAGGACATCAAGGGCGAGCCGCACGCGATCAAGGCAGCGAACATCAACCCGTATTTGATCGACGCGCCGAATGTCATCCTGCCGTCGCGCACCCAGACGCCGCCCGGCCTGCCGCAACTCATCAAAGGCAGCCAGCCCACCGATGGGGGCCACCTGATCCTGACCGAGGAAGAGAAGGCGGAGTTGCTCGGTGCAGAGCCCGCCGCAGTGAAGTGGCTGAGGGTATACATCGGGGGCGACGAGCTGATCAATGGCCATCACCGCTGGTGCCTGTGGCTGAAAGGCATCAGTCCTTCCGAGTTGAAAGCCATGCCACACGTCATGAAGCGGGTGGCGGCCGTGGCCGAGACACGCAAACGGAGCCCGACCAAGAGCGTGCGGGAATTTGCCGACCAGCCCACCTTGTTTACCCAGGACAGGCAGCCGGATGGCGACTACTTAGCGCTACCGGAAGTGTCATCTGAGAACCGCCGGTTTATTCCCATAGTTTTTCTCTCCAGCGATGTAATCGCCAGCAATCAACTGCGGATCGCCGTTGGCGCAACCCTATTTCACTTCGGCATTATGAACAGCACCATGCACAACGCATGGGTGCGCTACACCTGCGGTCGTCTGGAAAGTCGTTATCGTTATGAACCGTCGGTCTACAACAACTTCCCCTGGCCTGACGCCCCGACTGACAAAGCCCGGCAGGCCATCGAAGCCGCCGCACAAGCCGTACTCGACGCCCGCGCCGCTTTCCCAGACGCCTCGCTCGCCGACCTCTACGACCCGCTGACCATGCCACCCGTGCTGCTGAAAGCGCACCAGAAGCTCGACGCGGCAGTGGACAAAGCCTACGGCAAATCCGGCTTCAAGTCCGACGCCGAGCGGGTTGCATTCATGTTTCAGCGCTACCAGGCTTTGACGTCGCTGTTGCCGGTCGCCGCTGCGAAGCGCAGCCGGAAAAAAACTGCCGTTATTTGAACTTGATCGGTTTGCTCACGCCAGACCGGGTCACGCTGTACATGACAGGCGGTTTGGCCTGGGCGGCAAGTCTCTGGATTTTGTCGTAAAGGCGGGTCACGAGATCGGCGGTTTCGGCCGCCGAAGCATTGCCGGCCGCCAGCACGAAAACGATGACGTTGTGCTCGCGAAAGGCTTCGAGTTCGGTGGGGCGCCTGCGGATGTGCTTGTCACGGGTCAGCACAACCCAGGCTTCGCTACCCGCGACCGCCAGCCATTCCTCGTCGGGCGCGTCGGGTGCAAATCGCTGGTGGTGGGCAATATAGTTCGCACCGATCTTGTCCAGCGCCTCGCCCAGCAGACGGCTCCAGGCGCAGCGATCAACAAACAGGGTGATCGTATCAGGCGGCGCGGCGCTGTTCGAAGCGGAGCGCTTCTTCGATTTCTTTTTCGTCAACCTTGTAGTCGAGCGCCATGTCTTCCAGCGAATCGCCAGCCTGGAATCGGTCGAAAATCACTTCGGTGGGTACGGCGGATCGAGTCAAAACGGGACGTCCGAAGGACAGGCGCGGATCGATGACCACGGATTTCGGCTGTTCCGCCGTGTGGTCTGAAGTGCGGCTGTAAGGGAATAGCTTGATCGGATTGCCCTGGTTGTCGCGCTCAATGCGCGCGAGTGCGAGTTCGAATTCGCCCCGCAGCGCCTCTTGCCCCTGACGCGAAACGTTCAACAATTTGCTGGCCTGCTCGACAAAAAGATCGATGCCGTTGGTTTTGAACTGTCGATCGATCAGCGGCCTGTCCGCACCAAGCTGATTACGCAGGTATTCGACGCTATCACGTACTTTGGGCAGGCTGACCCGATGCACACGCCGGATCGCAGCCAGAACATGCAATTCGCAAAGATTGGCAAACGACAGCAATTTATTGCGCTTGTCGGCCGCGCGAATAACCGCCTTGAAGCGCACGCTGCCATCGTCCCGGCGTGTCTGCCCAAAACTCCAGGCTTTGACTGTGGCGGGGGGCAGATTGAGGATGTACGCGGCTTCGCTTGCCGGATAGGCTGGCTTATCGAAAATGGCGGCCTTTTCTAGGTGATGAGTCATGGCGACATCTTATCCTAATGGCCTTTTCGAATCGACCATATCCCATACAACTCTTTTGTGCGCCAGATATTACCGGCTGGGTGAAGCCCAATCAGATAGAGTAGCGGCTTTAAGCTGCGTAATTTTTTGCATACCCAAGCGGAATAACCAGCTTGTTAGAAAATGATCGAAAATTAACAAAAGCGCCAAGGGTAATGATTTTTCTATTTTATATCAGCAGGTTGACCGCATTGCCATATAAGCAAGCTATTAACATTCGCGAATAGTCAACACGAATACTTATATGTTGCCCACCCCTCACCCCTGGCTCGCCGCCCTCAAGGTCTACGCCCACCCCCGCGTCGTCGGCATGCTGTTCCTCGGCTTCTCCGCCGGGCTGCCGCTGCTGCTGGTGCTGGGCACGCTGTCGTTCTGGCTGTCGGAGGCCGGCATCGCGCGCGCGACGATCGGGCATCTCTCCTGGGTGGGTCTGGCGTACGGCTTCAAGTTCCTGTGGTCGCCACTGGTCGACCGGCTGCCGCTGCCGTTCCTGACGGCGCGACTGGGCAAGCGGCGCGCCTGGCTGCTGCTGTCGCAGGTCTGCATCGCATTGGCGCTGCTGGGGATGGCGAACACCGACCCGGTGGTCAATCTCACGCACATGGTGTTCTTCGCGCTGGCGGTGGCCTTCGCCTCGGCGACGCAGGACATCGCGCTCGACGCCTACCGCATCGAGGCGGTAGAGATCGAGAAGCAGGGTGCGATGGCGGCGACCTACCAGGCAGGCTACCGCATCGCGATGATCACCGCCGGCGCGGGCGCGCTGTGGATCGCGGCGGCGTTCGACCCAAGCGAAGCGACCTACGACTACCGGCCCTGGCAGGTGGCGTACACGGTGATGGCGGCGCTGATGGCGGTGGGCATCCTCACCACGCTGACCATCCGCGAGCCGGAGAAGAAAATCCCCCTCACCACCACCGAGCGCGAGGCGCATACGCGGGAACGCTTCGCCGCCGCCGGGCTGTCCGGCTGGCTGCTCACCGCCACGGCGTGGTTCCACAGCGCGGTGCTGGCGCCCTTCATCGATTTCATCCAGCGCTACAAGTGGCAGGCCGTGCTGATGCTGGCGCTGATCGCCGTCTACCGCATCTCGGACGTGGTGATGGGAGTAATGAGCAACCCCTTCTACCAGGAAATGGGCTTCACCAAGGACGAGGTGGCGACGGTCTCCAAGGTCTACGGCGTCATCATGACCATCGCCGGCGCCGGCCTCGGCGGCCTCCTGGTGATGCGCATGGGCGTGATGCGCACGCTGTTCCTCGGCGCGGTGCTGTCGGCGGCGACCAACCTGCTCTTCGTGTGGCTGGCCGGACGCGGCCACGACGTCGGCGCGCTGGTGTTCACGGTGTCGGCGGACAACCTCTCGGCCGGCATCGCCTCGTCCGCCTTCGTGGCGTATCTCTCGAGCCTGGTGAACCAGGCCTATTCGGCGACGCAGTACGCGCTGTTCACCTCGGTGATGCTGCTGCTGCCCAAGTTCATCGCCGGCTTTTCCGGCGAGTTCGTCGATGCCTACGGCTGGGCGAATTTCTTCACCGGCACGGCGCTGATCGGGCTGCCGGTACTGCTGCTCGTGTGGCTGGTTGCGAGACAGGCACGCAAGCCATGATCGAGTTCTCACTGCTAACCGCCCTCCTCGCCGGCCTGCTCGGCGGCGTGCACTGCGTCGGCATGTGCGGCGGCATCGTCGCGGCTTTTTCCTTCCGCGCCGACGGCAACACGCCACCGTTCAGGTTGCACCTGGCCTACAACCTCGGCCGCATCACCAGCTATGCCCTGTTCGGCGCGCTGGCCGGCGCGCTCGGCGCCTCGCTCAAGCTGGCGGAGTTCCTGCCGGTGCAGACGCTGCTGTTCGTGCTGGCGCAGGTCGTGATGATCCTGCTCGGCCTGTATCTGGCCGGGTTCAATCAATGGGTACTGGTGTTCGAGCGCGCCGGCGGTGCGGTGTGGCGCCAGGTGAAGCCGCTGTTCCAGAAGCTGCTGCCGGTGAAGTCGCTGCCGCAGGCGCTGCTGGCGGGCATGGCCTGGGGCTGGCTGCCGTGCGGGCTCGTGTATTCGGTGCTGGTATCGGCGCTGGCGGCGGGCAGCGCCACCTCGGGCGCGGCGCTGATGCTGGCGTTCGGACTGGGCACCCTGCCGAACCTGCTGGGCATGGGCCTGTTCGCGCGGCAGATCCAGCCGTTCATGCAGCAGGTGTGGGTGCGCCGCGCGGCAGGGCTGACGGTGGCTGGCTTCGGCGTGTGGGGCCTGCTGGCGCTGGGGTATACGGCATTCCTGAAGGCCTGAGCCCGGCCGCCCGCTTCCCCGTCAAAAAGCAGCCCCGGGGTCGGGGCTGAGGGGGGCCGGGTTTACTTGTAGAACTTCTGGGTGAAGACCATCTCGCGCTTCGGCTCGCCAGCCACTTCCACCGTGGCGGTGAATCTCAGCGTGTCGGGCGGCGTGACACGGAATTCGCCCAGGTAATAAATCGCGGTGCCCTCGTTGATCTCTCGCATTTCCACCTTGGCCAGCTGCTGGCTGAGGTTGGTGACATAGGCGGAGATTTTGGCCGGCACCGGCGTCAGCACGCCGAGCTTGTTCGGCATCAGCACCGACATGGTGACCAGTCCGCGCGTCTTGCTGCGCTCGATCTTGTGGGCGCGCGCGATTTCGGGCAGCAGCTCGTCGGTGGTCAGCGCGTTGTAGTGGATTTCGACCCGGCCGAATTTCTGCGAGATTTCGGCGTGGGCGACGGCAGCGACGGAACACAGGCACAGGGCGGCAAGCAGGTGCTTCATGGTCTCTCCTTATTGTCGTGGGGGATGCCTTCCTGATTGTAGGCGCTTATTGCAGCGTGGCGAGCCAGGCGGTCAGCTCGTCGAGCACGCGGCTGACCGCCTGGCTGGATGCCTGCGCTGCGCCGGCCGCATCAAAGCTCGCCAACGCCGCCTGCTGCTCGAATACCCGGCGCCCCAGCAGCTTGCGCTGTTTCAGGTCCACCAGTTCGGCGCGCAGCACCAGCCGAACCTGGCCCGGCTGGCTGACGGCATCGTGATAGAACTCGACCAGTTCGGTGTCCAGCAGCACATCGCCGCGCACGTAGCCGCCGGCGGCACTGACGTTCCAACTCCCCCGGCGGTCGAGTCGCGCCCGCATGAGTTCGGCAAAGCGCTTGCCGGGGCGCTCGGTCCAACGCGCGAACTGGTACTGGCCGCGCGTACCGGCGCTGCGGCTGAAGATGAGCTGGTCGGTGTCGTAAAAGCTGCCGGTGGCGGTGTCGAGCACCAGCAGGACGGGAGCCTCGGCACGGACGGGTTTGGACACGGCGGCAGGCACCGCATCGTTCAGAACGTAATACACCACGGCGGGCATTTCGCTGCGATTGCCGACATTGACGCAGCCCGTCAGCAGGGAAGCCAGCACAAGCAGAACGTAAACGGGTTTCATGGGCGCTTTTCTCCGGGGCCGAGCTGCTGCTGGCCGGGACCGAACAGGATCGCGCGGGGATTAGACAGACGCTGCCCGGCAGTGGTGAGGGTATCGGCGCTGGTGCGGATATCGCGGCTGACGTTGGTCAGTTCCAGCGTGCCGGTTTCGGTGAGTTGCTGAATCTGCGCGGAAATAAGGCCGGCATCGCGCTGCAGTTTTTCCATCGCGACGGTGGCCTCTTTCAGCGCAACGTCGGCGTTCCGGCCGATGCTGACGATGCTGCCCTCGGCGCGGGTGGCGGCCTGGCCGATGCTGGCGCTGGCAAGGCGGAATTCGTCGGCGGCGTCGCGGATGCCCTGCACCGCGGCATCGAGGCTCTCCTTGTTGGCGGCAAGATGGGCGGACAGCTCGTTGAGGTTGGCAAGAGTCCGGCTGATGGCGCGCTGGTTTTCGTCGGACAGCAGGGTATTCATTTTCTCCAGCACCTGGGCGCCGTTGACCGCCAGCCGCGAGACCGCGGTGGCGACCTTGTCGATGTCGGAACTGCCCTCGGCGATGACCGGATAGCGCTCGCCCCTGGGCACCTCGTCGAGCAGGGGGCTGCTGCTCGGGCCGTTGTTGATTTCAACCGACGCGATGCCGGTGACCAGATTGCGTTTGATGTAGGCCTCGGCGCCGACGTGAACCGGCACACCCTCGTCGATGCGCGCAGTGACGCTGACGGCTTCGTCGCCGCCCTTGGCGAAACGATAGCTGTCGACCACGCCGACCTTGATGCCGCGCATCTTCACCGGGCTGCCGATCGCCAGTCCGTCGAGCGACTGCTGCTTGAAATACAGGGTGTAGGTCTGGTATGCGATGGTGTCCGCCACCCCCGCCAGCCACACGATGGCGACCGCCATCAGCGCGATCACCGCCAGCACCAGGGTGCCCACCAGGGTGTAGCGACCTTCAGTTTCCATGCGCCATTCCCTCCTCCGATGCCCGCGCGGCGAAATAGTCGCGCAGCCATGGATCGTCGATGTGTTTCAGTTCGGCCACGCTGCCGCTGCCGAGCACGCGGCCGTCCGACAGCACGATGATGCGGTCGATAATCGAAAACAGTGTATCCAAGTCGTGGGTAACGAGGAATACGGTGAGGCCGAGGCTGTCGGCCAGCAGCCGGATCAGAGAATCGAATGCGCGCGCGGAAATCGGATCGAGGCCGGAGGTCGGCTCGTCGAGAAACAGCAGTTCGGGGTCGAGCGCCAGCGCGCGCGCCAGCGCCACCCGCTTCCGCATGCCGCCGGAAAGTTCGCTCGGACGCTTACGGGCGGTGTCCGGCGGCAGCCCCGCCAGCGCAAGCTTGAGCCGCGCCAGCTGGCGGCAGGTGGCGTGCGGCAGGTCGGTGTGCTCGAACAGCGGGGTGGCGACGTTGTCTTCCACGGAGAGCGAGGAGAACAGCGCGCCGTCCTGAAACAGCACGCCGAAGCGCCGCCGTAGCACGTTCATCTGTTCCGGCGTGCTGTCCCACACCGACTGCCCGAACAGTTCGATGCGGCCCGCCTGCGGCCTTAGCAGGCCGATGATTTCGCGCAGCAGCACCGACTTGCCGGTGCCGCTGCCGCCGATCAGCGCGACAACCTCGCCGCGCGCCACCGACAGATTGAGGCCGCGATGAATGGGGTGTCCGCCCAGCGTGGTGGAGACGTCGCGGACATCGATCACAGTGTCGGTCATTAACCTAGGGGCCGTAGTTGGACGCGCCCGGTGGCGCGTCTGGGCGGGTGGCTGTCGCGAAGCAAGGAGGCGGCAGGCGGTTGCCTGCAACGGCGAGCGACAAAGGCAGGCGCGCGACCAGGCGCGCCAACGGGTGCGTAGCGGATTGAGTCGGAAAGCCGGTCGAATTGAATGCTGATGAGCCGGTATTGATGCCGATGTCCATTCAGGCGATGAGCGTCAACTGCGGTTCCTAGGTTAAATGCCCAGCCGCACGAACATCACGGCAAATCCTGCGTTGAGGACGATGATGGCGACCAGGCTCTGCACCACGGTGGAGGTGGTGTTGGCGCCGACGCTGCGCGAGTCGCGGGTTACCGCCAGCCCCATGCGGCAGGCGATCAGCGCGATAAAAATGGCGAACACCGGCGCCTTGCCCAGTCCTACCAGCAGGGTTTTCAGAAGCAGCACGTCGGCCAGCCGGTCCATGAACATATACGTCGAGATATCCAGCTGCTGCTGCGCCACCAGCATGCCGCCGGCGATCCCGGCGATATCGCCGATGAACACCAGCAGCGGCAGGGCCAGCAGCAGGGCGAGCACGCGCGGGATCACCAGCACCGCCAGCGGAGACAGGCCGAGCGTGGCGATGGCGTCGATTTCCTCGGTGACCTTCATGGTGCCGATCTGCGCGGTGATGGCGGCGCCGCTGCGCCCGGCCACCAGCACCGCGACAATGACCGGCGAAATCTCGCGCAGGATCGCGGCAAGCAGGCCGTCGACGACAAAGATGTTGGCGCCATACTGCTGCGCCTGATCGCCCAGCAGGTAGGCGAACACCACGCCGAGCAGGAACAGCATGCCGGACACGATGGGGATCGCGCCGACGAATATGTCGCGCACCTGGGCGCTGAATTCGCGCCAGCGCCAGCGGCCCGGATGCCGCATCAGCGCCGCAATCTCAAGAAACAGACGGCCGATGAAATCGAGCAGCCCGATGAGATGCCCCCACATTGCCAGCGTGCCGCGCCCGGTGAGCGCACGCACGCCTTCGCGGAGCGGCGCGGGCTGTTCCGCCGTGGCCGCGCTGTGCTGCGCCACCAGCTTGAACATCGCCAGGTGCTGCGGCTGAAAGGCGCGCAGCTCGGGCATCGGATCGCTGGCGTGCGGGCGGGCGGCGGCGAGCAGCAGCCACGCGCCGTTGGTGTCGAGCTGGGTGACGCCGGCGCCGTCGAGAATACGCACGCTCTTTCCGGCCAGATTCGGCAGCGCAGCCGCGGCTTCGGCATGCCAGACGCCGCTGGCGATCAGCGCGCCCTGTTCCTCGTCGAAGTGCGCGCTTGCCTGAGTCACACCAGTCCTAAAGGATTGTTGGGGTCGATGCCGGGCATGAAGGGCAGGCCGCGCTCGCGGTGGGTGACCTGGTAGACGCAGCCGATCCAGTTGCCGATCACCGCCTCGGCGGTGTCGTGCCAGGTGTTGTCGAGCAGCGGCAGCAGGTGCGCTTCGGGAAAGGCCAGCGTTTCGCCCGCCTGCGTGCGGCTGCCAAACTCGGCCAGCAGCGCCTGCGCCTGGCGGTTGAAATAGCGTAGCGGGAAGGGCGGGAACGCGGGCAGCTTGCCGGCCGCGGCCAGCAGCAGGTCGCGCTTGTATTCCTTCAGGAGCGACACCGTGTCATATTCGGGATGGCCCTGGAAAAACACCGTGCGCAGGCCATCGTTGCTCACCGCCAGATGCACGCCGGCTTCCGCGCTTTCGACCAGCACCTTGAGGCCGGCCACCTCGAATTGCGCGCGTGAAACGTCGTTCCAGCGCGAATGCGGCACGTCGAAGCGGGTATTGACGTCGGCCACCAGGGGGTGCCGCCCGTCGGTGACGCGGTGCTCGAACACGCCCCATATCTTCTGCGGCTGCTTCACCCGCGTCTGGCCGTGGCGGAACTGCATCACCGCATGGGTGGCCAGGCACGAGCACAGCGTCGAGGTGACGTTGTCCCAAGCCCAGTCGATCACCTCGATCAGCGGCTCCCAGAACGGCTCGTCGGCGAGGTTGGGGTGGCTGACGTTGGCGCCGGTGATGATGAGCGCATCGAGCCCGGCCTCGCGGATCGCCTCGAAGGACTCGTAATACTGCGCGATGTGCGCCCGCGCCGTTTCATTGCGCGGCAGCGTCGGCAGGGTGAAGGGGTGCATGTAGAACTGCGCGATCGGGTTGGATTCGCCGACCAGCCGGTAGAACTGCCGCTCGGTCGCCTCCAGCGCCGCGTCCGGCATCATGTTCAAGAGGCCGACGTGCAGCTCGCGGATTTCCTGCTGCGCGGCGCGGTCGGTCGACAGCACCGTGATGCCGTCGCGGCGCAGGCGGTCGAAGGTGGGCAGGGCGTTATGCGCGACCAGCGGCATGCGCTTCCCCTGCTCCCTGCTCCCTGGCCGCTGACCCCTTCCTTGCAATCGCCGTTTCCAGCAACGCCAGGAAATCGCGCTCGTCGCGCACCTGCGCCACTTCCTGCGAGGTCACCGTGTAGCCGTGCGGCCCGGCGATCGCCTCGTAGCGCGGGATGCGCGAATGGAACAGGCGCGGGAACACCCAGCGCGCGAAGTCGTCGGGCTCGACCTGGGCCACGAATTCGAGACCCTTTTCCTTCAGATAGACCGGCAGATGCTCGGCGAGGAAGGCCGGGCGGAAATACAGCGGCTTGGGGTCGGACTGCGCGCGGCGGATCAGCGTGTCCTCCTCCTCGCGGGTGGTGGTCTGGATGTAGAGGATCAGCGTGTGCTCGGCCAGGAGCTCGACCAGGCCGGGCTCGTCCAGTTCGCACAGGCTGCCGCCCACATCGTTGACGAAGTGCGGGTAGCCGTAGATTTCCTGGCCCTTGCGAATGAAACTCGGCACATCGCGCATGGCGGCGATCTCGGCATCGCGATACGCGGCCTGGCGACGCGAGAACTCGTCGATCGGCAGCCCGCCCCACTCCGGTCCGCCGAGTTTGCCGACGAAGGTCAGCACCGGCCCCAGGTCGTGGATCTTGATGTTGTTCTTGATGTCGATCCAGTCGCGCCGCAACAGGTCGCGCAGAAACGGCACCTGCATCGCCTGCTGCTTGATCAGGTCGAGGATGGGTTCATCCAGGTAGCGCGTGCCGATGCGGTAGTCGCCGGAAAAATGGAACCAGTCGTGGCCGCGCAGCATGCTCGAGATGTGCGTCTTGCCGACGCCGGACATGCCGAGCAGGGTAATGCGCTTGGTCGGCCAGGCGCGGAAAGTTTCAGCGGTGAAGTGCATGAGCTCGTTTTCGGTAGGTTTAGCGCGAAGCCTACCGAAAACCCACCCAATACAAAAGAGCGCACTGCAGAGCAGTGCCCTGGTTTGGTGCGCGGCTGGTTTGACCTTGTCAATTTAGACCACGGGCACCAGACCCGTACTCACCCTGATGAACGATCTGTTCTGAAACGTCATCAACGAAGCGTGCTCCCCGCATATCCACATTTCAACAAACAGATGGCACACCTGTTGCTTTACCTGGTGGTCTACAGAGAAACGGTGCACCACCCTCAGTATTAAAAATGCAAATGCACTGCGAGGGCCCGACCTCGAAAAAGATGGCCGAATCGAGAATGATCAGCTACGCGGCTGGACAAAAACCGGGGGGCACGTTTGTCGCTGTCCCTGACGTACCCATCGTTCGCCCAAGAGTAGGCAGCGCATATGAATATCGAACAAAAAAATAAGGTTCTTCCTCAATTCCACTGTGATTTTTTCCACAATGTTTGAGAATTCGGTTTTTCAAACTGACGGCCGCCATCATGAAAGACACCACCCTGTACGAACATCTTCTTGGACTGAAATCGCCCTGGTCGGTGAAGTCGGTTGATCTTTCCTTGGAAGAACAGCGCGTTGTGGTTGAAGTCGTGCTCAAGCCTGGTCAGGTGTGGGCAGATCCCACCGACAGCACCCGGCGTGCGCACATCAA
>CAMTWC010000111.1:0-2950 GCA_947085345.1 uncultured Gammaproteobacteria bacterium
AACCCAGATAATTCATTAGGACGCGAGATGATGGCGAGGCGATTTGCGAGTCAGTTTTGTCGCTTGGGAGGCGTCCATGGTCGTTCCATGGACAACGAGCAAGCGGCAAAAATGGCTGCAAAGCGGCTGCCAGCACTCGCGTAGGCTCGTAGAGCCGCCTAATGAATTATCTGGGTTGAACGCAGGAACCCCGTTCAGTATTGGTTGCCTGACATCCAGGCCCCCTTTGGAGAAACATTCTTGAAACAGTTTATTGTGGCCTGTGCGTTGGCGCTGCCGATGATTGCCCACGCCGGCGGCGTCGACCGCCTGAAAGCCTTCATCGCCGGCGCCAAGACCGCCGAGGCCGACTTCACCCAGACCGTCGCCGACAAGAACGGCCGCGTCAGCCAGCAAGCCAGCGGCAAAATGGCCTTCGCCCGCCCCGGCAAATTCCGCTGGGACTACAGCGTGCCGTATGAACAGGTGATCGTCGGCGATGGCGTCAAGCTGTGGCTGTACGACGCCGATCTCGAACAGGTCACCGTCAAGTCGCTCGGCGACGTCATCGCCGGCACCCCGGC
The DNA here is from genome assembly GCA_947085345.1 of uncultured Gammaproteobacteria bacterium. Lineage (GTDB taxonomy): Bacteria > Pseudomonadota > Gammaproteobacteria > Burkholderiales > Thiobacillaceae > Thiobacillus. The sequence continues at coordinate 564 of CAMTWC010000111.1, forward strand.
GGCGCTGCTGGCCGGCGACAACGCCATCGAAAAATACTTCGTCCTGAAAAACGCCGGCGAGGCCGACGGCCTGGAGTGGCTGGAAGCCACCCCCAAAAACCGCGACACCACCTTCGAGCGCATCCGCATGGGCTTCAAGGGCGACGTCCTGGTGCAGATGGAGCTGTTCGACTTCTTCGGCCAGCGCACCACGCTCAAGCTGTCGCGCCTGGTGCGCAATCCGTTTATCGCGCCGTCGCGCTTCACCTTCACCCCGCCGAAGGGGGCGGACATCATTGGCGAATGAGCTTTTGAGTCGAGAGTCGAGAGCGGAGAGTGGGGCGCATCGCATCCCGGTCCTCCACGCTCGGTTCTCGACTCTTGGCTTTCAGCCGCTCTCGACTCTCCGCTCCAGACGCTCGACCCAATGAGTTCCCAAGACCTTTTCCAGACCGACACCCCCGAGCCCGCGCGCGACGACCCCCACGCCCCGCTGGCCGAGCGTCTGCGCCCGCACACCCTGGAGGACGTTGTCGGCCAGACGCATCTCTTGGGCCCCGGCAAGCCGCTCCGCCTCGCGTTCGATTCCGGCAAGCTGCATTCGATGATCCTGTGGGGGCCGCCGGGCGTGGGCAAGACCACGCTGGCGCGGCTGACCGCGCAGGCCTTCGGCGCCGACTTCATCGCGATCTCCGCCGTGCTCTCCGGCGTCAAGGACATCCGCGAGGCGGTCGAGCGCGCGCGCATGAACCAGGCCATCGGCCGCACCACTATCCTCTTCGTCGACGAAGTCCACCGCTTCAACAAGGCGCAGCAGGACGCCTTCTTGCCGCACGTCGAATCCGGCCTGTTCACCTTCATCGGCGCCACCACCGAAAACCCCTCGTTCGAAGTCGTCGGCGCACTGCTGTCGCGCGCCCAGGTCTATGTGCTCAAATCGTTGACGCCCGACGAGCTCGGCCAGCTGATGCAGCGCGCGCTGGGCGAGCTGCCGAAGCTGAAGCTGGGCGAGGGTGTCGGCAAGCTGCTGGCCGCCTACGCCGACGGCGACGCCCGCAAGCTCTTGAACCTCCTGGAACAGATCGACGTCGCCGCGCGCACCTCGCAGGTCAAGGAAGTCGACGCCGCTTTTGTTGAAAATGCCTTGGCGCAATCGCTGCGCCGCTTCGACAAGGGCGGCGAGGCCTTCTACGACCAGATTTCCGCGCTCCACAAAAGCGTGCGCGGCAGCGACCCCGACGCCTCGCCCTACTGGCTGGTGCGCATGCTCGACGGCGGCGCCGACCCACGCTACCTCGGCCGCCGCCTCATCCGCATGGCCTCCGAGGACATCGGCCTCGCCGACCCGCGCGCGCTGCGATTGGCGCTCGACGCCGTCGAAACCTACGAACGCCTCGGCACCCCCGAAGGTGAACTCGCGCTGGCCGAAGCCTGCCTATATCTCGCCTGCGCGCCCAAGAGCAACGCCGCCTACGTTGCCTACAACGCCGCCCGCGTCTTCGTTCAGTCCAACCCCTCCAACGACGTCCCCATCCACCTGCGCAACGCCCCCACCAAGCTGATGAAGGAACTGGGCTACGGCCGCGCCTACCGCTATGCCCACGACGAGCCCGAAGCCTACGCCGCCGGCGAACGCTACTTCCCCGACGACCTGCCGGAACAGCACTGGTACCAGCCCACCCCGCGCGGACTCGAAGGCAAGATCGCCGAGAAGCTGGCGCATCTGAAAAAGCTGGATGAGGAGGCGGGGAAAGGCTGAGACCTGGAGGATCGAAACATGAAAACCGCAAAGCTATTTAAATAATCGCCCTCAAGCTCGTTGGGTTGTGCATTTAGGTGGAGCGTCACAAGAAACCCTAACGTGGAATTCACCGGCGCTGCGCGGCTTTATCGCGCAGCGTCCGAGTGGAATGCAGAGTTAGGCTATGAATTTGCACTTAATTCGACCCTGGCACCTTTAATTGACTCATTTAATTGAGAAAGGCCTATGTGTTAACCCATGTTTTGCGCGGGTTCAATCCATAATGCGCTTTCCCATGCGACGTTGCAGCTCATCGTTGGAAATAGGTTGGTTTGTCCGTTCATCCTGAAAGCCCAAGAGCTTCCATGCGTCGTATGGTGGCGGCGTATCAGGCGGAACATCCGCGATAAATGTAGCCTGAACTTTTTGTTTTTTGTAGATGAGCAACTTCGTTACGATGGGGGGGCGTGGATTGTCATATTCGGTAGATTCGATACGATCAGGCTCCCCGAAAATAGAAATAAAGTTTGGCTCTTCCGGTAAATCCTACGGAGAAATGGGATGACCGACACCCCTGAAATGCTGTATCTACGCGGTTTTCTGACGACGCGAGCAGGTACAGCATATGGGGGCGGTCATCCCGGCGAAGATTTTGGGGCTTGAGGGG
>CAMTWC010000112.1:0-20666 GCA_947085345.1 uncultured Gammaproteobacteria bacterium
CGTGTGCTCTTCCGATCTCTGCTGCCGATTTTCCTCGAGGAGGCCGATACCCTGGTGCCGGATACCAGCGCGCAATTGCGCGCCTGGATCGCAGCGCCGAACGAGGCGGCGACGCGCGACGCGCTGCGCCGCAACCTGCATACCATCAAAGGCAGCGCACGCATGGTCGGCGCGATGCGCCTGGGTGAACTCACCCACGTGATGGAATCCCGCGTGATCGCGGTGATCGAAGGCCATCTGGCTGCGAGCGGCGAGGTGTTTGGCACGCTGGAAGCGCAGCTCGACCGCCTGGCCGACGCGGTGGAGCGCCTGAAGCACGGCGACCTTTCGCCGATAGTGGAGGAAGCGCCCGCGCCGCTGGAAGCGCCGGTCGAACCGGTGCTGGGCCAGGCCCCTGCGGCAACGGCGGCCGATCCGCTTGCAGCGGCGCAGCCGGTTATGCGCGACAGCAATGCCCTGACTTTGCGCGTACGCGCAGACTGGGTCGACCGCATGGTCAACCAAGCGGGCGAAGTGGCGATTGCGCGTTCGCGGATCGAGAGCGAAGTGTTCGCCTTCAAGCGTCACGTCAACGAATTGTCGGAAGCCCTGGTGCGTCTGCGCGGCCATATCCGCGAAGTCGAGATCCAGGCCGAATCGCAGATGCAGGCAACCTTCCAGGCCCACGGCGTGGCGGAGCAATTCGACCCGCTGGAGTTCGACCGTTTCACCCGCTTCCAGGAAGTCACCCGCTTCCTGGCCGAAAGCGTGAACGATATTTCCACCGTTCAGCACATCCTGCTGGCCCGCCTGGGCGAGGCGGATGCCGCGCTGATCCAGCAGACCCGCCTCAACCGCGAACTGCAGCAGGATATGCTGCGGGTGCGCATGGTACCGCTGAATTCGGTGGCTGAACGCCTGTACCGCACCGTCCGCCAGACTGCGCGCGATGTGGAGAAGCGCGCCCAGTTCGACATTCAGGGCGGCGAGCTGGAAATCGACCGCTCGGTGCTGGAAAAGGTGACGGCGCCACTCGAGCACCTGCTGCGCAACGCCCTGGCGCACGGCATCGAGTCGCCCGAGGCGCGTCGCGCCGCGGGCAAGACCGAGTTCGGCGAAATCGTGCTGTCGGCACGCCAGTCAGGCAACGAAATGATGCTGACCGTGAAGGATGACGGTGCCGGCCTCAATTACGCACGCATCCGCGAAAAGGCCGAAGCCAACGGCCTCTTGCTGCCGGGCGCCGAGCCGACCGAAACCCTGCTGGCGCAGATGATATTTGCGGCCGGCTTCTCCACCGCCGAAAGCGTCAGCCAGGTTGCCGGGCGCGGCGTCGGCATGGACGTGGTGAAGAGCGAAATTTCCGCGCTGGGCGGCCGTATCGACATCGCCTCCACCCCGGGCGCCGGCACCAGCTTCAACATTTACCTGCCGCTCACCCTGGCCATGACCCAGGCGGTGATGGTCCAGGCGGCCAGGCACGATTACGCCCTGCCGACGCCACTGGTGCAGCAGGTGCTGGAACTCAAGCCGGTGGAACTGGAACGGGCCATGGTGGCGGGCGAAGTGGAGTGGCGCGGCGCGCGCTACCCGTTCTCCTATCTGCCGCATCTCCTGGGCGACACCGAAGCCGTGCATGAAGTGCAGCGCTACAATCCGGTGGTGCTGCTGCAAAGTGGCACCAGCCTGGCCGCTGTGCTGGTGGATGTGATCGAGGGCACGCGCGAGATCGTGGTCAAGAACATCGGCCCGCAGATGGCGCGCATCACCGGCGTGGTCGGCGCCACCGTGCGCGGCGACGGGCGCGTGATGCTGATCCTCAACCCGGTACCGCTGGCGCTGCGCTGGGCCAGCCTGTCGCGCACGGCAGTGGAACGCAGTGCGCCCGCCGAGGCGGCCGAGCTCAGCGCCGCCCTGCAGCCGCCGATGGTTCTGGTGGTGGACGATTCGCTCACCGTGCGCAAGATCACCACCCGCCTGCTCAACCGCGAAGGCTTCCGCGTGGACAGCGCGAAGGACGGCGTCGATGCGCTTGAGAAAATGCACGACCTGATTCCCGACGTGGTGCTGCTCGACGTCGAAATGCCGCGCATGGACGGTTTCGAGCTGGCCCGCGTGATGCGCAGCGATGAACGCCTGAAGTCGGTGCCGATCATCATGATCACCTCGCGGACGGCGGACAAGCACCGCAGCCACGCGATGGAAATCGGCGTCAATGTGTACCTTGGCAAACCGTATCAGGAACAGCAACTGCTCGATGCCATTGCCGAGCAGCTGGGTCAGGAAGTGCCCCTGCCGGCATAAACCGGTCTGGGGCGGGCGAAAGAAACGGGCGTGCGGCGCCCGTTTCTTTCGCCTAGAACTTCAGGCCGGCAAGCTCGCTCCCGGCCAGTATATTGAGCGCAGCGTCGCCGTGGGCCGGATCGCGATGATAGGCGGCGACCAGTTGACGTGCCACGTCCAGCCAGTGCGCTTCGGCTCTGGATACGATGTCGGCGAGCCGGGCAGGGTTGCGATTGCCGAGCCAGTTCTCGTAGGTCTGCGGCAGTGCAGGGAACAATGCGCGCCGCAGTCCGGACAGATTGGCCAGATAAAAATGCAGCGAACCGATGGCCTCGCGCTCGAGCAGGGTCGGCAGCGTCACCAGGCAATCGGCCAGGTGGTCGCGCACTGCGCGCGCCAGCAGTTCGGCGTGCCTGGACGTGAGCTGGCCGAGCATCGCGCTCCAGTCCTCGCCCAGCAGCGATTCGGCGCGCGCCTCGCCGATCTCGTGCAGGATCATCGCCTCGCTCTCGGCTTCGGCCATGCGGTCAAGCCCACGCTCGATGTCGCGCTCGAAATCATAATAGGCAAACGCGCGGCCCAGCGCGGTGTCCTTTTCCTTCCATTGCCATTCCTCGTACTTGTTCCACAGCAGGCGGCGCACTGCGTCCATGCGCAGGAAGATCGCGCCGCCGCGCATCGCCGCCGGCGGCGCGATCAGGTCGCGCGCGTATTCGCAGCCGGCCACCAGCACCTGCACGCCGTCCCTCATCTCGGCGCGCTTGAGTTCGGCCAGCACGAAGTGCGGCTTGCGGAAATGCCCCAGCCCGCTGCTGTAGACCAGCCCCAGCGGAATCAGCGCGCGGTTGATGTCGTCGGCCTCGAACGGGTCGATGCCGGTTGCGTTCAGGGGCAGCGGCGCGAAGTCCTCTTCTTCCACCGTATCCCACAGGCTCTCGCGCGCGTTCAGCCAGTCGCCCAGCTCGTCCCTGGGCAGGCGCGCCCCGTAGGGGATTTCCATTTCCCAGCGGTAGTACTCGCGCATTTCCAGCAGGAAGGTGCACATCGTCATGTCGCGCGCGTGACGGGCGTCGGCGATGGTGCAATTTTTCTGCACCGTGTCGATGAGGGCAGACAGTTCAAGCATTGCACACTCCTGAAGACGGCTTTATCTGGAGTGTACAAATAAAAACAGCCCGTGTAACCGGGCTGTTTTCAGGGGTATTCCACGTTTCAATGGCGGCGCGCGGCGCCATAGAAATTCAGGTCGGCGCGCGAGCGGCGGGAAAGTTCGAAGCGCGCGGCCTCGGCGCCGCTGAACTGCCCGGCGAGCTGGCCATACACTTCGGCGGCCCAGGCCTTGTCGTTGAGTGCGTCGGCAATGCCCTCGGCCCAGCGCAGCTTGTCGGCAGGTCTGCTGAGATGGGTGCCGCACTCGGCATACCACTTCTTCAGCGCCTCGGCCGGCAGGGCAAAGCCCTTCAGGCGGTCGATGAACTGGATGCAGGCGTCGCCGTTGGGGCAGGCCGCCGCGGCCGCAGCATAAAACTCGTCGGCCTTGGCGTGGTTGCCCATGGAGGCATACAGCCGGCCGAGGTGGGTCAGCGCAAAGTGATCCCTGGCCTTGGCACGTGCGGCCTCCAGCAGGCGCCCGGCTTCAGTCGCATCCTTCGTCGCGGCAAAGCTCGCTTCGGCGAGTTTGGCGAGGTCGTACACGGTGGCGTTGGCGTCCGCTGCCAGCGCGGCCTCGCGCGCGGCCAGATAGGCGCGTGCCTTGGAGACCCCGAGTTCGCGGTGCTGCAGGTGCGCCGCAGTAACGACCAGATCCTTGAAGGCGATGAAGTCGGTGGCGTTCTCCGCCGCGCGGTCGAGCAGGCGGCCGAGCCAGGCGGCGTCGTCCAGGTTCTTGTCCACCGCCAGCAGAATCGGCTTGTAGCGCGAGAACTGGTAGCCGGTGCCGTCAAGCAGCTTTTCGGCCGACTCGATCAGCTTGGCGGCGTAGAACGGGTCTTCCAGCTCCAGCCGCACGCGCTCGGCCAGCGCAAGGAACTGCTTGACGCTGACGGCGTCCTTTTCCAGCTGCTGGAACTCCATATACCGCGCATGGTTGGCCTGGCGCTTTTCCAGCTTGGCCTTCACCCGGGCGAGGCGTTCAGCGTCGTCGGCCAGATGCGCTTCCACTGCGGTCACCAGCTTCTGCATCTCGTCCAGCCCGGCCACGGCTTCTTCGGCCTTGTCCAGCAGCGCGGTGGCGCCCGGCTTGTCGCCCACGCCGGCCAGCCCTTCGGCCAGTTCGATGTATTCGCCGGTAGCGGTGGCGAGATCGCCCGCTTTCTTCAGCGCAGCCTGCATGAACGCGGTATCGCCAGCCTGCCTGGCAGACTCGATCAGCGTTTTGGCGGCGGTAAAGTCGGTGGCGCCTTCAAGCGCGCGCTGATACAGCGCCTTGGCTTTTTGCGGGTCGCCCAGCGTCCTGGTCACCTCGCCCGCCAGCGAGAGCAGGTCGGGCACGCTGGAAAGCTTTTCCGCCGCCTTGTTGAAAATCGCCGCGGCGTAGTCCTTGTCCAGCAGATGCTCGGCCGAGGCGGCCGCGAGCTTGCTGTATTCCACCGCGCGCGAAATTTTCGCCTCGGCCTTTTCCAGCACCTTCCTGGCGAACGCGCTGTCGGCGATCACCGCCATCACGTTCTTCGCCAGGTCGATCAGCGGGTCGAGGTTGCCGGTTTCCTTCAGCGCCTTTTCATACGCGCCCACCGCTGCCGCCTTGTCGCCCAGCACCTTGAACTTGGCCTCTGCCAGCGCAACCTGCTCCTCGCCGCTCATGCAGTAGTCCTCGGCGGTCTGCAGCAGTTCCTCGGCGCGGCTTTGCTCGCCCAGCGCCTTGTAAACGATGGCGCACGCCGCCAGGTCCTTGGTGAACTGGCAGTCGTCCGCCACGCGGTCCATCAGTTCCTTGGCGTAGGCGGCGTCAGCGGGTTCCTGCAGGGCTTCCAGCGCGAGGGCCGCGTAGTCGGCGCCGCTGTTGCACTGGGTTTCCTGGGGGGTGAGAGTGTCGCGGGTGGCCATGGATGTCTCCGTAAATGAGTCGCCCAATTTTCCGCCGGTGGCGGGCGGGCAGCCAATAAGTAATGTCGATGGCGGTATTAGTGGGGCCGGGGTGTCTGTCCGAGCCGGGTGTCGATCCCCGAAGGGGGCTGCCCGGCGCCAGGGCATGGGAGCGCCGGGAAGCGTGCTGTACAAGAACCGTTGGCATGTGGAACTGTTTTCCAAATGGATCAAGCAGCATCTTCGGATCAGGCGTTTCTTCGGTACGTCAGAGAATGCGGTCAAGACGCAAAGATGGGGCGACCTCGCGCAATGTGTCTGGATCGCGGTGTCGGTCCATGTCCTTGTTGCCATCGTCAAGAAGCGCCTCAACCTCGACGCCTCGCTCTACACCTTGCTACAGATCTTGTCGCTTACTCTTTTCGAGAAGATGCCCCTTGCAGCAAGCCTTTCCGGACATCAACTCCAGTTCCGACAGCATCAATATCAGCAACCAATTGAATCTATTCGCGTTTTAACCGGACAGCAGTGGCTACGTATGTGAAAAAAGGAGGATCGAGATCATGCTGACGCGTCTACTGGTTGTCACCCTGCTTGCCGAGCTAGGCTTGTCCCCGGCCCTGGCCGCGCCGGATGGTGCGAAACTGTACGGGCGCAACTGCGCCGCCTGCCACGGCGCCAATGGCGAAGGCAGCAAGGGTACCGGCGTCACCTTTTTGCGTTCGCGCGATCTGCCCATCATGGCGCCCGCGCTGCACAATCCCGGCTTCCTCGCCGCGGCCACCGACGCCATGATCAAGGCCACGCTGTTGCACGGCCGGAAAGGCACGCGATGACCTCATTCCTCAAACAGGGGCTGAAGGGAAAGGACATCGTCGATATCGTCAGCGACGTGCGCAGTTTTGAGAAGCAGCACTTGTCGGAAAGCGCAGAGGTACTGGACGTGGAAAGTCCGGTGATCGTCCGCGATTCTTCCTACGACCTGAAAACCACGGTGGAAAACGTGAAGCAGGCGGTGACCACCAACAATTTCTTCTACGGGCGGGTGCAGACGCTCGAGCATGGGCTGACCGAGCCGGCACGGGAAAACCCGAAACAGGTCATCGTCTACTTCTGCAACATCAGCCTGCTCAACCAGGCGCTGGCCGTCGATCCGCGCGTGGGCATGTTCCTGCCCTGCCGCATTACCATCCTGGAGCGGGGCGACGGCAAGATGCAGGTGATGTCGGTCAACCCCAAGGTATTGAGCCGGCTGTTCAACAACGCCGAGCTGAATCGCCTGTGCGGGCAGATAAGCGAAAGTTATACCCGGATCATGGAGGAGGCGACGCTATGAACACGCTGATGAAATGGATGGCTGCCATCGGACTGCTGCTGGCGGCCACCGCGCCCGCGGCGGCGGACCTGCTCATGGCACGGGTGGACACGCTGTTTCCGGAGGCGATGGCCCAGTTGCAAAGCGCCATTTCGTCACGCGGCTACACCGTCACGCGTCTGCAGGAAGTGAACGAAAACCTGGAGTGGCGCGATTTCAAGAGCGACATGTACCGCGTGGTCTATTTCGGCAAGTACGAGGAGGTGAAGCGGGCGACCGCCAGCCATCCCACCCTGATCCCTTTTTTGCCCCTGAATATCACGATCTTCGCGGAAGGAGACCAGACCATGCTGGTGGCAAGCCACCCGCAGGCCTTGCGGCGGTACTTTCCGGACGCAACGCTGAAGCCGTTGTTTGAACGCTGGGAAAAGGACGTGGTGGCGATCATGGATGACGTGCGCGAAGGCAAATAGCCGCTTTTCCCGTGCAGCGCCCAGCCGGAGCGCTGCCGCCCCTTCGCCCTTCATGTCCAAGCCGGCAACGCCCTTATATACTGTACGCAGCGGACGCAACCGGGAATGACGGTTGCGGCATGAATCCAGGGGAAGGGCGGCATGAGCACTGCATCGGTACGCGGACACCACCGGCGGATCCTGCTTCTGGCCGTGCTTCTGGCCATGCTGGCGCGCTCTCCCGCGACCCATGCGCAGGCCGCACCGCCGGTTCGGATCGGCGTTCTCGCTTTCCTCGGCACCGAAGTCGCCTTGTCCGCCTGGTCCCCGCTGGTAACGCATCTCGAAGCGGCCCTCCCGGAACGGCGCTTCGTCCTCGCGCATTACAACGTCGCCGGTTTGCGGCAGGCGGTGCAGCGACAAGCAGTGGACTTCATCATCACCAACAGCGGCCAATATGCGGCCCTGGAATCCGAATTCGGCGTCAGCCGCATCGCCACGCTGGAGTCGGCCGGGGTCCCCTCGCCGACGGCGGCCATCGGCTCGGCGGTGATCGCCCGCGCCGAGCGGCGCGACCTGAACGCGTTGGCCGACCTTAAAGGCAAGCGGGTGGCTGCCGTTGGCGAGGATGCGTTCGGCGGCTTCCAGGTGGCCTGGCGCGAGTTCCGGCGCCAGGGCGTCGAGCCGGCAGATTTCGCGCGCCTCGATTTTGTCGGCTTTCCCATGCCGCGCATCGTCACCGCGGTGGCCCGCGGCCAGGTCGATGCGGGGATTGTGCGCGCCTGCCTGCTGGAAGACCTGGCGCGCGAGGGTAGCATCCGGCTCGCCGATTTCAAGGTGCTCTCGCCGCGGCAGGTGGAAGGGTTTGCCTGCGGTTTGTCGTCCGATCTCTACCCGAACTGGCCGATCGCTACGCTGCGCCACACCGATCTGCATCTGGCCAAGGCTGTGGCGACGTCGCTGCTGTCGATGCCGGCCTCTCCCACAGGCTATGCCTGGACGGTGCCGGCGGATTACCAGGCGGTGCATGAGCTGTTCCGGGATTTGCGGATCGGCCCTTACGCTTATCTGCAGGAGAGCACCCTGCAGGCGCTGGCGCGCCGCTACTGGCCGTTCCTGTTGTTTTTTTTCGCGGCCCTGGCCGGTTGGATCGTGCATGCCGTTCGCGTCGAGCAGCAAGTCCATGCCCACACGGCGGCGCTGCGCCGGGCGCTGGCGCAGCGGGACGCGGCCGAGGCGGGCATGCGCGCCCATCAGGAGCAATTCGATCATTTGTCGCGCCTGTCGATCCTGGGCGAGTTGTCAGGCACCCTGGCGCATGAACTGAATCAGCCGCTGGCCGCCATCGCCAACTACGCCCAAAGTCTGGTGCGCCGCCTCGACAGCGGACGCTACACGCCCGATGTGCTGGCCGAGGCAAGCAAGGAAATCGCCGCCCAGGCGGAGCGCGCCGGCGGCATCGTGCACCGCATCCGCGCCTTCGCCCGCAAGCGCGCCGCGGTGCGGGAGCGGCGCCCCCTGGCCGGGCTGGTGCGGGAGGCCGCCGCCCTGCTCGGCGGCATGCTGCCGGACGCGCCGCGCATCGACGTCATCGACCGCCTGCCGGCCGGCGCGACGGTCGAGGCGGATGCCCTGCAACTGGGGCAGGTGCTGCTCAACCTGCTGAAGAACGCCGCCGACGCCATGCAGGACCTGCCGCCCGCCGAACGCGTCATCGACGTCACCCTGGCGCGCGAGAGGCGCACCTACCGGATCGCCATCAGCGACCACGGTGCCGGCCTGGCGCCGGCATCCGCACAGCACCTGTTCGAGCCTTTTTTCACCACCAAGCCCGACGGCATGGGGCTTGGCCTGTCGATCTGCAAAACCATTGTCGAGGCTCACGGCGGACGGCTGTGGGCCGAGGCCAACGCCGGCACGCCCGGCATGACGTTTATTTTTACCCTGCCCGCCGATGACCTCATCCCTTGACCAAGCCCTGATCCATATCGTCGATGACGATGCGGCGCTGCGCCGCTCCCTGGTGTTCCTGCTCGACTCGGTCGGCTGGCGCACCCAGGCCCACGCCAGCGCCGAAGCATTCCTGGCCGCCTATCAGCCGGGAGCGCCCGGCTGCCTGGTGCTGGACATCCGCATGCCCGGCATGAGCGGGCTGGAGCTGCAGCAGGTGCTGCGCGCCCAGGGCCGAACCCTGCCGATCATTTTCATCACCGGCCACGGGGATGTCTCGCTGGCGGTGCAGGCCATGAAGCAGGAGGCCTGCGATTTTCTGGAAAAACCGTTCAAGGATCAGGTGCTGCTGGATGCGGTGACCCAGGCGGTGCGCCGCAGTTCCCGGCAACTGGCGGCGAAGCGGCGCCACGACCAGGCCCATGCGCTGCTGCAACGGCTGTCGCCGCGGGAGCGGGAGGTGGCGCGGCGGGTGGCGCACGGCCTGCCCAACAAGCTGATCGCGCGGGAGCTGGATATCAGCGAAAAGACCGTGCACGTGCACCGCCAGCATGTAATGGAGAAAACGCACACCGGCTCCGCCGCCGAACTCGCGCGCCTGATGCTGCGCGCCGACCCGGCCGACTTGGATGGAGGGGGTCAATAAGGTAGAAGCTCAGACTTGAACTGACAGACAGAAACCTCTGCTTAACTACTGCGAATTTGCATAGCCTTGATATTAAGGTGCTCATCGATGAGCTGTAAGAGGAGCTGACCATGCTGGGCCGTGCACAAGCGCAGAAATCCTTTGGCGACGAGGCGCTGGAATTGCACGTTTCCGACCACCACTTTCTCATGAAAGTCTCCCGGCTCATCGACTGGGCAGCGTTCGATGGCTACTGGCCGACGCTGTACGGCACCACCGGCAAGCCCTCCAGTGATCCCCTGGTCTGCTTCAAGATGCTGCTGCTGGAACAGTGGTACAACCTGTCCGACACCGAATGCGAAGCGCAATGCGCGAATCGCCTGTCCTTCCGTCGCTTTCTCGGGCTCTCCCTCAGTGACACCATTCCCGACGAGACCGTACTCGTGCGCTTTCGCAAGCGTTTGCTGAAAGCCAGGCTTGCCGAGCCGCTGTTTGCCGCCGTGCTGGCGCAGATCGAAGCGGCCGGCGTGATCGTCAGGCGCGGCACCCTGGTGGACGCCACCATCGTCCGGTCGGCGAAGAAGGCACTGCCCAAAGGCGGGACGGGCGGCGACGCCGGCGCCGGCTGGGCGGTCAGGAACGGGCGTGCGGTCGCGCACGGGTTCAAGGCGCATATCGCGGTGGACGACCCTGCGCCATCGCGACATGACCACCTTCAACAAACGGAGGGTAGTCCAGTGAGCGGCCGGGTGGGGATGAGTCCGTCCGGCGAAGCAAAATCCATGCGGATCATGGCAAAAATGCCCATCCGCAACCGCCGATACAGCAAAGCCGCCGAGCAAGGGGCGTGAGTTTCATGCCGGAAAACCGCGTCGCGTCGGTTTCGCGGTGTTAAGCAAAGGTTTCAACAGAATACGCGACAAAAACCTGCCGTTTGAATCGGAAACGGACAACGACCACAAAGGCCGATTAGGTAGACCGCTCGATTATGTGGAATTGAGCCTGTGGATACGCGCCAACTGCTGATGGGTAGAGGCCGACGCGTATTTTGTTCTCCACATAATCACAACGTCTTCAGGAAGTCGATCAACGAGTCAGGTGTTACGGTAGCGCTGGATCCTGACATCTGGTTCATGCAGTCTGGCCAAAGCGCGTCCTTCATCGACCAACCGGGCAGTCGACACCTGCCGGCACCCTTGGTCTTTCTGTACCGATTAAACCTACACCGGTCTGCGGCCAACCGACTCACTCATAGTCTTCCGGGTGATCGGCAGCGAGACTTTCCGGGTAGTACTGCTCGAGTTCTTCCTGGTAGAAAAACCGCTCTTCACCGAAGGCGGGCTTGAGTTCGCTCAGCCACGTGGCCTGTTCGTCATAGCGCGCAAAGAAAGGCCGATGTACCCAATCCGGGTTGCGGCCCTGGATAAAGCGCAACTGCAAAACCTTTTCGCCCCTGACCGCGCTTGTGCCCAATATCTGCGCTTTGCCCGGATTGGCGGACATGCTGGGGCCGCGCACCGTCCGGCAAAGCCCGCTCACGCGCTGGTAGGCTTCGCGGAAGATATCCCAGGCGCGCACCAGGGAGACGCTGAAATAGTGCTGGGCACCGGTGTCGCGTGCGATGAACATGTAGTAAGGCACACAGCCAAAATCCACCTGCTTGTTCCACATCTCTGCCCACAGGGCCGGATCGTCGTTGATGTGGCGCAGCAAGGGCGACTGAGTGCGAATGATCGCGCCGGCTTGACGGATTTGAGCAATCGCCTGACGTACCGGTTCCGGTGCCAGCTCCCGGGGATGGTTGAAATGGGCCATCAGGGCCAGGTGCTTGCCGCGTTCACCGACCTTGCGGAACAGTGCCAGCAGCTCGTCGGTGTCGTCATCGCTCAGGAAGCGGTAAGGCCAAAAGCTCAGCGCTTTGGTGCCGATGCGGATGTGGCGCAGGTTGGGCAGGTCGGCTTCGAGCAGGGGATCGATGTATTGGGCCAGGTTGCGCGCCGACATGATCAGCGGGTCGCCGCCGGTGAACAGCACATCGGTGACCTGTGGGTTGGCCTGGATGTAGTCGATCAGACGACCCACTTCACGGCTGGCAAACTTGAGATCGGAGAGCCCGACGAACTGTGGCCAGCGAAAACAGAAGCTGCAATAGGCGTGGCAGGTCTGACCCTGGCCGGGAAAAAACAACACGGTTTCGCGGTACTTGTGCTGCATGCCGTCCAGCGCTTCACCCTCGAGGGTGGGGACGTTATGACTGACCTGCCCGGCCGGGTGCGGGTTGAGTTGCAGGCGGATGCGGTTGGCGGCTTCCTTGAGGGTGGCGCTGTCGGCGCCGCTTTTCAGCAACGTTGCCATTTCCTCGTAATGGTGGGGCAACAGCATGTCGCGCTGGGGGAAGGTGAGCACGAACAGGGGATCGGCAGGCACCTGCTCCCAGTCGATGAGGTGGTCGACGACAAAGTTGTTGGCCTTGAAAGGCAGGACGTGCCCCACCACGTCGATGTCGAATTTGATTTCCTCGGGCAGCCGCGCCATCTGCGGGATGTCACGGAAATTGTTCAGGGAATAGGCTTTGTACTTGGGCGTTTCCTGCATGTCTTGATTCCTGGTTATTTTTGCATGGCCAGATAAAGGGGCGGTGCGCTGCCGTCCTTGGCTTGGCCGGGGTAGAGCGTGAGGTGGGGGAACGGGATCTCGATGCCGAGGCGGTCGAACTCCTTCTTGAGACGCAGCAGGAAGGCGCGTTTTACCGTCCATTGCTGCAGCGGCTGTACCTTGATGCGAAAGCGGATCGTCACCGCCGAATCGGCCCATGCGTCGACGCCGGCGAGATCAAGATCGTCCAGGATCAGCGGGCCGAGTGTTTCATCCGCGCGCATGTCTGCAGCGACTTCGCGGATCACGTCGAAAACCGCCTCGATGTTCTCTCGATAGGCGATGCCAATGTCAACCAGCGCATAGGCATAGCCGCGGCTGCGGTTGGTGACGGTGGTGACGACGCTATTGGGAATGAAATGCACGCTGCCTTCATAGTCGCGCAGGCGGATGTAGCGCAGCGTGACTTCCTCCACCAGGCCGCCCAGGCCCGCCACTTCGACCACGTCGCCCTGATGGATCTGGTTTTCCAGCAGCAGAAACAATCCGGTGAAGTAATCCTTGACCAGGCTCTGTGCGCCAAAGCCGACGGCGAGACCGACGATGCCGGCGGACGCTAGGATGGGGGCGATGGAAATGCCGAGTTCCGACAGCACCAGCATGACGGTGATCAGGGAGATGACCACAGCAGCAACGTAGCGAAAGACGCGGCCTAGGGTTGCCAGTCGCTTGTGTTGTTCGGGGTCATCGGTGCGTGCCTGTAACTGTTCGCGCAGCAAGGGAATTAACATACGCGACAACGCCAGCATGACCCAGGCGATGACGAGGACGATGCCGATACGGAGCAGCGTCCGTGACAGTTCGCTTCTGGTGCCGAGTTCATCAAAAAACATCGCGGTCAAATCCATATTCACTCCTTGATCTTGGTTATCGTTTGGCGTCGCTCATGCTCGGGGCGAGACGGGCCGGGAATGGTCCTCATGGAGAGGACGCGCCTCAATCAACCAGCCATTGGCATGAAAGCGCAGGCAGCACGAGCGCCTCGTTTTCCACCTCGACGCGCGTGCCGGTGCAGAGGTCTTTCAACCCCTTTGGCTGAACAAAACCTTGCGACCGCAAGGATTCAACAGACAGCGTCTGCGACTCGCCATTGAAGTTGACGACCACCAGTATCCGGCTGCGGCTCTGCTGCGGATCGCTGCGGGAAAAGACCAGCAGATTGGGGTTGTCCACCGCCAATAACTGACGGTTGTCGAAATCCGCGAACGCCGTGGTTTCCTTGCGCAAAGCGATCATTTTTTTCAGGGTGCTGAAGATGCGCTGCTCGACCGTTCCCGTCTCATGTCGTTTTTTGGCCTTGTTCCAGTCGAAGTACGACCGGTTCATCCAGCGGTTGTCGGCGGCCTGGTTGGGGTCGGCGAGATATTCCAGGCTGTTGAGCGTGCCGATCGCATCGCCGTTGTAAAGCAGCGGGATGCCGCCGAACGACAGGATGACGCCGTGCAGCAGCACGATGGTCCTGATCGCGGCGTCGATGGCGGCTTCATCCCCGCTCTCGAGCGCGGACTCCAGCCCGACCAGCGAGGCGAGCGAACCGGAGATGCGCGCGTCGCCCGTTTTCGGGTTCTCGCCGAACGGCAGGCCGCGCGCGGGCGAGCCCGGAAACCGGCCTGTGAAGTAATCGAGAATAAAGCGCCGGTGCGGCACTGGCTCATAGCCGGCCAGCCGGATATCGCTGTCGTCGAACCCCAGTCCGATGTCGTCGTGGCAGCGCACGTAGTTAAGCCAGGTCGCCCGTTCCAGCTTGGCTGGAAGATTTTTGATGCCATGGTTGAGCATGGTCGCGTTCTTGGTCGCCACGGTATCCCACAGCAGCGCCATCAGCGTGGCGTTGTAGGCGATCTCGCACTCCTTGGCATTGATTGCGTCCTCGCCGAAATACTTGGAAATTTCGCTCGGTGCGACGATGGCTTCGGCAATGAACAGCACCCCCGGCGCGGTCACCTGGCAGCAGTCCTTCATTAGCTGCAGCAGTAGGTGCGCCTCGCGCTCGTTCTGGCAGACGCTGCCCATCTTCTTCCACAGAAAAGCCACCGCGTCAAGGCGCAGGATGTCCGCGCCCCGGTTCGCCCAGAACAGGATGATGTCGATCATTTCGATCAGTACCGCCGGGTTGCGGTAGTTCAGATCCCACTGGTAGGTGTTGAACACGGTCATCACCCACTTGCCCATTTCCTCGTCCCAGGTGAAGTTGCCGGGCGCGATGACCGGAAAAATTTCCGGCATGGTTCCTTCGTAAATGTCGGTAATCTCGCGGTCGTCGAATACGTAGTAGTAATCCTGGTATTGCTTGTCACCCTGGCGTGCGAGCCGAGCCCATTCGTGTTCATTGGAGGTGTGGTTGACGACCACGTCGAGGGCCAGCAGCATGTCGCGCCGCTTGAGCGTGGTGGCCAGCGCCTCGACATCCTCCGTGGTGCCGAAACGGGGATCGATCCGGTAGAAGTCGCGCACTGCGTAACCGCCGTCGCGATTATCCGGCGGGCAGTCGAGCATGGGCATGACATGCAGCAGGTTGATGCCAAGTTCCTGCAGGTAGGGCAGATTGTCGTGCAGGCCTTTCAGATCGTCTGCAAAACGGTCGCAGTAAAGCGCCATGCCGACCCACTTCTGGCTGAGAAACCAGTTGTAGTCGCGCTCCCGAACCAGATCCGATTTCCGCAAAACCGGGGCGCGTTCTATGTAACGGAAGGCGAGTGTCTCAACCAGGCGCACCATCTGCTCCTTGAAGTCGGGACGCGTGCCATAGAGCAGGTTGAACAGGGAATGGATGGCGTAGAAATTCGCCCCGAGCCGGGTATAGAAGTGTCGCAAGCGATGGTTCCCGATCTCGGGTTTCAGCTCGTTCAGGATTTCGTTCAGCAGTGCGTGGGAAGCTTGTTCGTACATGACTGTTCTTCACAGTTCAGATTCGACCAGGTGAGCATGGGGTCGAAGCGTTTGCCGTTTCTTCTGCCGACATCAGCCAGGCGCGGGTGGTGGGAATGAAATGGACCACGCCTTCCAGAATTCCGGCGCTGTAATTTCCGTTCATGTCGAGGAGTCCGCCGTGGGCGAGATACAGGTTCGCAGCATCAGTCCGCGCCGCAGCTTCGGCCCGCACCGATACCTGGGCATTGGCGACCAGCACCGCGGGGATGCTGCTGACCAGAACCTCCATGTCGTTGCCGCTGTCGCCAGCAAACACGGTGCGATCCAGCGGAATGTGCAGCCTCGCGCGGAGGAATTTCAGGGCATGGAGCTTGCTGGCGGAAGCGGGCAACACGTCCAGGAGGCCGGTTCCCGTGGTTTCATCGACGCTCCACACCAGATTGACGCGGGCGCCGCTGGCCTCGAGACGTTGCCGGACGCAACTCAGCAGCTCAGCCGGGTCGGCCAGCGGCGGAGCGTAATAACTCAGCTTGCAGGCGCCCTGCTTGGTGGCCTCCTGCATGCGCAAACCAGGAATCTCTCCCACCATCGCAGCCAGTTCCGCATGGCTGCGGCCGTCCCAGTCTAGAGCGATGGTCTGCTGCCAGTCCTGCACCTGTCGCCAGTCTTCGGCGTCGATTTCATACAGGCTGGCGCCCACATCAGCGATGACAAAATCGGGTCTGGCCAGTTCGTACTCGGCCATCGCCGCCTCCACCAGTTCCCGATGGCGGCCGGTCACGTAAGCGAGCCGGACCTCTGGCCGTGCGACCAAACGGCGAAAGTGCTGTCGCGCCAGCGGCGATTCCGGCTGCTCACCGTTGGGCAGCAGGGTGCGATCCAGATCGGTGGCGAGCAGGATGGGCGCATCCATTCAGGTCGTCTCCTTTGGCGGCACCCGACAGGTACCATAGAAATCGTAGTGCTCGATGGCCTCCAGAATGCCCCGGGCATAACCGGCCTGAGCGAAGTAGATCCGCTCCACCTCGGCCAGGGCGCGCAGCTCGTCGTTGTGGCGATTGGCCACCACCACCGCCAGGGTATTGCCGCGCATCATGTCCTCGTCGGATCCGGAACCGCCCGCGACCAGGATCTGTTCTAGCGGCACGCCCCACTGGTCGGCAAACCAGCGAACCGCAAAACCCTTGGAAGCCCGGATGGGCAGCACATCGAGAAACTGGCCGAAGGACAGCGTGACATTCACGGTCTGGTCACCCTGGTGCAGCAGGCGGTTGATCTCCGCGAGGGACGGCGCGACTTGGGGGTCGATGTAGTAGCTGATCTTGAAGCGGCTTTGCTCGGACTTGGGCTGGCGCTTCAAACCCGGAAGTTCGTCGAGGATGGCGCGTACCGCAGCCGGCGTCCAGAGGTGGTCGATGTGGCGGGTCCAGGCCAGGTCCATGGCGTATTCCGGCGCGAAGTGGATCGCGGCGCCGAGGCTGGTGATGAGCACATCCGGCATTGGGATGCCAGAGCGGCGCATGACCTTGATCGCGGACTCCAGCGAACGCCCGGTGGCAATACCGAAGCTGGCGCATTTGCGGTGTTCCCGCACCACCCTGACGAATTCCGTCAGCGACTCCGGATCACCCAGCAGATTCTGGTCCAGATCCGTGAACAGCGCACGGTCGTGGTAAAGCATGGGGCGGCGCGAGGGCGGTTGGCGCGCGGGGCGCTGATGTTCCAGCAGCGGTTTCACGGCGGCCAGGTAGCTATTGGCATGCGCCGGCCAGACGTAATGCCGCTGCACGCCGCGCAACCCTTCGCGTGCCAGGTGTGCCCAGTTGTACTTGTCCGTCAGCACAGTCAGCAGTGATGCCGTCATTTCTTCCGGACTGAGCGGGTCGATCAGATAGCCGTTGTGGCAGTTGCTGATGATGTCCTGGGGACCACCGTCCGAGGTGGCGACGATAGGCAGACCGCTGGCCGCCGCCTCGATCAGGGTCAGGCCGAAGGGCTCGGTCAGGGCCGGGTTGACGAAAACACCGCCGGACGCAGCCGCCAGACGGTACAACACCGGCACTTCGTCGCGCCGGTGATGTTTGGGATAGGCCACCTTGCCGTACAGATCATAGCGGTCGATATCGAGCAGCAGATCGCTCAGCACCGTCTGCGCACCACTGTCCAGATCGCGGATGTCGTCGCGATTGCCCGCCACCACCAACAGATTGGCGCACGCCTGAAGTTCTGGCGAGTCGCCATAGGCTTGCACCAGGGTGGCGATGTTCTTGCGCTCATCCGGACGCGACACAGCCAGGATCATCGGCTTGGCCGGATCGTTGAGAAAACGCGCCACCTCGGCAGCGATGGGCGCGTGCTGTTCGCTGCCATCCGGCGGCATGAATCGCTTCAGGTCGGTACCCGGCGGAATCGCCCGCATCTGCTCCGGCTGATAGTGGTCGTATAGGCTGTACTGTTCCTCGATCTCGTTGGCCGTGGACGCGATCACCAGCGATGCCGAGCCCAGGGTCAGCTCCTCCGCTTCCACCCGTCGTGCCATGTGATAGCGGGCCTCAATCACGTCCCGTTTCACGCCGGAGGCGATCAGGCGGCGACGCTTGACCCGGCCCAGAGAATGACCGGTATGAACCAGTGGTACCCCAAGCAGGCTGACCAAGCGCGTGCCGACGTAACCTGCATCGGCATAGTGGCTGTGGACGATATCCGGACTGAGGCCTTCCGCGCGCAGAAATGCCAGCGCGTTGTCGGCGAAGGAATCCAGGTGATCCCACAGCTCCTCCTTACGGATATATCCCTCGGGCCCCGCATCGATGCGTACAATGCGTGCTTTGGGGCTCAGCACCTCGATGGGTTCGGCGTAATCGGAACCAACTTGCGGATCCACCACGCGCCGAGTCATCAAATCCACCCGCGCCACCTCCGACAGCTCCGCCAGCGCGCGCGCCAGTTCCACCACATACAGGGTCTGGCCGCCGGTATCGGCATCGCGCCCGAGTTCGAGGTCACGGCCGCGAATCAGGCCATGCACGCTCACCAACAGAATATGGAGTGGCTTCATGCCGATTCCGCTTTCGCTAGCCGCCATTCACTGATAAACGGCTGGTAGAAATCATCGCTATCCGGAATCGCGCCATGCAGGCGGCAGACTTCTCCGGCAAAGCGATGGGCGCGTTCCAGGGTCTGTTCGAGCGGCCAGCCATGGATCAGGCCGAGCAGAAAAACCGCAGCGAAACCATCGCCAGCACCTACGCTGTCAACCGGGTCGATGATCGGCGCGCTCGGCTGGGTGTGGTGATACGTGCCATCGTTTTGCAACAGCCAGGCGCCGTTCTGGCCTTCGGTGACCAGCAACTGCCAGATGCCAAAGGTATGCAGCAGGCGCTTGCCGAGCACGGTTTGCGAGGCGCTACCCAGCCCCATCATGTGGGCAACACGGATCAGCTCCTCCTCGTTCATCTTGACGACTTCCGCCTTGCCCAGCGACCAGCGCAGCACGTCCTTGCGAACCCAGGGATCACGCAGGTTGATGTCGAGAAATCCCTTTGCGTGGGTGGTCTGCAACAGAGATCGCAAAGCCGGATGCGCAGCCGGACGCGCAATCGAGCGGGGAACGGCGCGTTGCGCCAGCGTGCCGAAATAGAGCCACTGCGGATGGGTTAACAGGCCAACCAGCCGGGCCATGTCGGTGTGAATGAAATCCCATGCCTGATCGGGCGCGATCTCGAAACGATGACCCTGGCCGTCGGCTTCCAACTCGATCCGTACCTCGCCGGTAGGATGCAGGCTATCCAGTTGCACGCCGTCGATCGGCAAGCCAGCCGACTGCATCGCATCGAACAGGCGGTGGCCATGTTCGTCCTTGCCGATGCGGGTGACCAGCACCGGCACAACCCCCACGCCACCTCCGAGTGCGCGCAGATGATGCGCAACGTTAAGCGGGGCGCCACCTTGTACTTCCCGATCCGGAAAACAGTCCACCAACACTTCCCCAAACAACAGGATATGGGTGGAGGGATGGCTGTCAGGATTGGGAAGCGGGTGGGATAGCATCGTGGTTCCAAACATATTTGCCCGCACCCCCAAGCGAAATGTTGGCGTACTCAGTGACGCGTTTGCCACATTCACTATGCCGAGTCAGCAAATCCAAAACCCACTGTATCGCTTGAATAGCATGGCTTTTCTCATGGGTAGATGAAGCGCTTGGCTGGGGATGAAATCAATTTACTATCTAACAATATTATATAAAATATTATTACACAATAATAATAAGCCATTTCTAGTGCCACCCGTTACGATGTGTCGGGTTTGCCCGAGCACCCCAACCCTATTCCAACATCCGTAGCCGGATCTATTTCATGACGTCGCCACTCGTTCTCGAAACCTTGCAGAAGTTCCGCCTCATCATCGGGGCCGTGCGTCAGCACTCACGTGCACTGGAAGCAGCCTGTGGAATGGGGGGGGCGCAGGTTTGGATGCTGGCGACCATAGCCGGCACACCGGATATCACGGTGTCGCAATTGGGCCAGGCGTTATCGATCCATGTCTCGACCGCCAGTAACCTGCTGGACAAACTCGCTCGGGCTGGGTTAGTGGAGCGTCTGCGCGGTGAAGAGGACCGGCGCGTCGTGCGCCTACGCTTGACGGATAAGGGTAGAGACATCGTTGCGCGGGCACCGCGGCCACTCACCGGTCTCGTGGTCGATGCGCTGGAAAAAATGCCTGAGGATTCGCTAGCCAGACTGGACGAGGAACTGGCCAGGCTAATCCAGCAAATGAATCTGCTGGATCAGAGCGCAGCCAACGAACCCTTGTCCAATCTGGTGAGATGATCGGATTTGTGTATGAATGCGATTCAGGGGCGAAGATAAGGGCTGATACCGAAAAAACGATGATCAGATTCAATTCCCTGTGCAAATTAACGCTTCAGAATGAGGGGCAATCCCGCGCAGTCTCTGAACGCTGTACCCGAGACTTTTTAAGACCATCGACGATAGCAACTCGACGGTCCATTGTTGGCCGAGAGTGTAAATTCCGTCGGTTTCCACATTGCGGTCATTCGCTAACAATTCCGCGATGCCGGCGAATGTCGGTTGAGGCCGATTATGTAGACCCCTCGATTACGTGGACTTGATGCTCTGCGCTTACCCTGAGACCTTGGCTGAGCGGAGGGCGACAAGGCTACGGTCGACATAATCCACAAGCCACCAAGCATATGGAAATGTAGTCAAGGTGACATTCAGAGGCCAATCATCGTGGTACTGTCAGTCTTTGTGCGGCTCCACAGGAAATCAACGACCGGTCTTGCCTCTTCAGGCAGTCGTCAAACCCCAGAAATTATGACGACTTCGTACAACGAATTACTTTGGAAAAGCGGCTCTTCACGGTTTTCCTACGGTAGACAAGCGTGTTAGCGACGGTGCTGTCGACACGCGGTTGTAGAGGAATGACGGCGTGTCCTTGGTGTTTAACTGGAATATCTTGAGCTTGAAGTACGTCATATCGCGGAAGCCTC
>CAMTWC010000113.1:0-23104 GCA_947085345.1 uncultured Gammaproteobacteria bacterium
AGGTGGTGGCCGAAGGGGTGGAAACGCAGGAACAGTTCGATTTCCTGCTGGAGCGCGGCTGCGACGCCATGCAAGGCTATTTCTTCAGCAAGCCGCTGCCGGCGGAGGACATCTTCCCGTTGTTGCGGACCCTGAAGGATACCGTCCCTGTGGGACATCACACCGGGAATTTCAATCCAGCTTGAGCAGTGAGCGTCCCCTGAAGGATACCGTCCCTGTGGGACATAAAACTGCTCGACCTGTTCGCGCGTAAGCGCATGCGGTTTCGACGTGATGATTATTGCGACAGCATCCCACCCTTGGCCATGAGTGTCGGTCTTCGGACCCGAATATCACCCCTTTTTTACTTCACCGCTTCCTTCAGCTGATCGAGGATCGCCGGGTTCTCCAGGGTGGAGATGTCCTGGGTGATTTCCTCGCCCTTGGCGATCGCCCGCAGCAAGCGACGCATGATCTTGCCGGAGCGGGTCTTGGGCAGGTTGTCTCCGAAGCGGATTTCGTCGGGCTTGGCGATCGGGCCGATTTCCTTGCCGACCCACTCGCGCAGTTCGAGCGCGATCTTCTTGGCTTCCTCGCCGACCGCGCGCGCGCCTTTCAGCACCACGTAGGCCACCACCGCCTCGCCCTTGATGTCGTGCGGGCGCCCCACCACGGCGGCCTCGGCGACGCGCGGGTTGGACACCAGCGCGGATTCGATTTCCATCGTGCCCAGGCGATGGCCCGACACGTTCAGCACGTCGTCGATGCGGCCCATGATCCAGAAATAGCCGTCGGCGTCGCGGTGCGCCGAATCGCCGGCGAGATAGGTCCTGCCGCCGAGCTCGTCGGGGAAATAGGTCTTCTTGAAACGGTCGGGGTCGCCCCACAGCGTGCGCAGTTGCGAGGGGAACGGCCGCTGGATCACCAGATAGCCGCCCTGCCCCTTCTCCACCGGGAGGCCGTGCTCGTCGGTGATCGCGGCCATGATGCCGGGCAGCGGCAGGGTGCAGGAACCGGGCTTGGTCGGCACCGCGCCGGGCAGCGGTGCGATCATGTTGGCGCCGGTCTCGGTCTGCCACCAGGTGTCGACGATGGGGCAGCGGCCGCCGCCGATGACCTCGTGGTACCACATCCAGGCCTCCTGATTGATCGGCTCGCCCACCGTGCCGAGCAGGCGCAGCGAGGAGAGGTCGTATTGCGCCGGCAGGTCGGAACCCAGCTTGATCAGGCTGCGGATCGCGGTCGGCGCGGTGTAGAAGGTGGTGACCCGGTGCTTGGCGATGGTTTCCCAGAAGCGTCCGGGGTGCGGCCAGGTGGGGATGCCCTCGAAAATGACCTCGGTCATGCCCAGCGCCAGCGGACCGTAGGCAACATAGGTGTGGCCGGTGATCCAGCCGACGTCGGCGGTGCACCAGTAGACGTCGGAATCGGGCTTGGCGTCGAACACCCACTGCATCGAGAGGATGGCGCCGAGCAGATAGCCGCCGGTGGAATGCTGCACGCCCTTGGGCTTGCCGGTCGAGCCCGAGGTGTAGAGGATGAACAGCGGATGCTCGGCGGAAACCCACACCGGCTCGCAGGTCTCGGCCTGGGTCTGCACGAGTTCGTGCCACCACAGGTCGCGTACGCCCCAGCCGATCGCGCCTTGGGTGCGGCGATACACGACCACGCGCTCGACGCAGGAGGTGTCGCCCATCGCCAGCGCCTCGTCCACCGCGCGCTTCAGCGGAACCGCCTTGCCGCCGCGCAGCGATTCGTCGGCGGTCACGATCAGCTTGGCCCGCGCATCCTCGATGCGCTCGAACAGGCTCTTCGCGGAAAAGCCGCCGAACACCACCGAGTGGACCGCGCCGATGCGCGCGCAGGCCTGCATCGCCACCACCGCCTCGATGCTCATCGGCATGTAGACGATGACGCGATCACCGGCGACCACGCCGAGCGACTTCAGGCCGTTGGCGAACTGGCAGACGCGCGCGTGCAGCTGCGTGTAGGTGACTTTCGTGACCGCGCCGTCGTCGGCCTCGAAGATCAGCGCGGTCTTGTCGCCGCGGGTGGCCAGGTGGCGGTCGAGACAGTTCCAGGAAACATTGAGTTCGCCGTCGTCGAACCACTTGTAGAACGGCGCATGCGATTCGTCGAGCGTGCGCGTGAAGGGTGTTTTCCAGTCGATCGTCCGGCGCGCCTGATCGGCCCAGAAGCCCTCGTAATCGGTTTCAGCCTGGCGGCACAGCGCCTGATAGGCCGCCATGCCGGACACGTTGGCCTGTTTGACGAAATCGTCAGCAGGGGGAAATACACGGGTTTCGGTCAGAATCGACTCAATGGCTGCCATACCGTCTCTCCGCTGATAGAGTGTTTGGTGAGCGCATGATTCTAATTTAAAGCAGGCTAATTCAAAGTAATCTAATTCAAACCACCCCGATCCAGGCCATGAGCATTTCCGCACTCGACCGCGTCGCCCGCTGTTCCCGTTATGGCCGCCGCCTGCTGGCGGCGCAGCCGCAACTGGCCGAAGCCGCGACCGGACAACTCGACCGGGCCTTCAGCCGCGAGGCGATGCAGGCCTTCCTGGCCGAGCCGCCGTGTGCCGACGAAACCGCCCTGCACCAACGCTTGCGGCAGCTGCGCCAGCGCGTGTGGCTGGTCACCACCGCGCGCGATCTGGCGGGCAGCGCCGAACTGGACGAGGTGGTGGCGACCTGGAGCGCGCTGGCCGAGGTGTGCATTGCAGCCGCGCTGGATTTTCATCACGCCGTGCTCGCCGCGCGCCACGGCGAACCGCGCGACGAGCAGGGCCGGGCCCAGCAGATGGTCGTGGTCGGCATGGGCAAGCTCGGCGGCGGCGAACTCAACGTGTCGTCCGACATCGACCTCATCTACCTCTATCCCGATGAAGGCGACACCGCGGCGGACGACAATGCCGCGATCAAATCGATCAGCAACCACGAATTCTTCGTCCGCCTCGGGCGCAAGCTGACCGCCGCGCTGGGGGAGAACACCGCCGACGGCTACGTGTTCCGCGTCGACCTGCGGCTGCGCCCGTGGGGCGACTCCGGCCCGTTCGCGATGGGTTTCGCGATGCTGGAGGACTATCTGGTGGCGCAGGGGCGGCCGTGGGAGCGCTACGCCTGGATCAAGGCGCGCCCGCTGACCGGCAGCCGCCACGACGAGCTGATGCAGATCGTGCGGCCTTTCGTGTTCCGCAAATACCTCGACTTCGGCGCCTTCGCCGCGATCCGCGACCTGCACGTGCAGATCCGCCGCGAGGTCGCGCGCCGCGAAATGGCGCACAACGTGAAATTGGGGCCGGGCGGCATCCGCGAAATCGAGTTCACCGCGCAGGTGTTCCAGTTGATCCGCGGCGGCCGGATCGCCGCGCTGCAGCAGCGCCCGACGCTGACGGTGCTGGCCGAGCTGGTGAACAGCGGTCTGATGACAACAGACGCGCAACAGGAACTCGCCGACGCCTACGATTTCCTGCGGCGGCTGGAACACCGCATCCAGTATCTCGACGACGCGCAGACCCAGTTGCTGCCGGACGACGCCGAATCGCAGGCGATGCTCGCCGAGGCGATGAATTTCCCCGACTATGCTGCGCTGCTCGCCATGCTCGACCGCCATCGCAACAAGGTCACCCGCCATTTCGAGCAGGTGTTCGCCGCGCCGCAAACCGACCAGATGAAGCACCCGCTCACCGCCGTGTGCTGCGGCACGGCGGATGATGCCACCAGCCACGCGCTGCTGGAAAACGCCGGCTACCACGATCCGGAACAGGTGCTGGCCACGCTCGACACGCTGCGCCAGCATGCCGCGCGGCTGGCCGAGTCGACGCAGCTCAGGCTCAACGCGCTGCTGCCGCCCGCGCTCGAAGTCATCGGCAGCCAGCCCGACCCGGCGGTCACGCTGGAACGCTTCGCCGCGCTGATCCAGTCCATCTCGCGGCGTGCCACCTATCTCGCGCTGCTGGCCGAATACCCGGCGGCATTGCGCCAGCTGGTGCGTCTCTTGGCGGCCAGCCCGTGGGCGGCGCAGATGCTCACGCGGCAGCCGCAACTGCTCGACGAACTGATCGCGCCGCATAATTTGATGCAGCCGCCCGACTGGGCCCAGCTCGCCGCTCAATTGCGCGACGAACTCGATGCCCAGCCCGGGGACACCGAAGCCCAGATGGACGCACTGCGCCGCTTCAAGCAGGTGCAGACGCTGCACCTGCTGGCGCAGGACGTGGCGGGGCGGCTGACGCTGGAAGCGCTGTCGGACCATCTGTCGTATCTCGCCGACACGCTGTTGAACGAAACGCTTGCGCGCTGCTGGGCCGGACTGAAAACGCGCCACCGCGACACGCCGCGCTTCGCCGTCATCGGCTACGGCAAGCTCGGCGGCAAGGAGCTCGGCTACGCCTCCGACCTCGACATCGTGTTCCTCTACGACGACGCCGACGAACGCGCGCAGGAAATCTACGCGCGGCTGGCGCAGCGCATCAACACCTGGCTCGGCACCTTCACCGCGGCCGGCATGCTCTACGAGACCGATCTGCGCCTGCGGCCCGACGGGGCGTCCGGCCTCCTGGTCAGCTCGACCGAGGCCTTCCGCGACTACCAGCTGCACCACGCCTGGACCTGGGAACACCAGGCGCTGACGCGCGCGCGCTTCGTCTGCGGCGACGCGGCGATCGGCACGGCTTTCGAGGCGCTGCGCCGCGAGGTACTGTGTCTGCCGCGCGATCCCGCGAAGCTGCGCGAGGACGTGCTGGCGATGCGCGAAAAAATGCGCGCCGGCCACGTCAACGACAGTGAACTGTTCGACCTCAAGCACGACCGCGGCGGCATCGTCGACGTCGAGTTCTGCGTGCAGTATCTGGTGCTGCGGCATTGCGCCAGCCACCCCGAACTCGCTGACAACGTTGGCAACATCGCGCTCTTGCTGCGCGCAGGCGCGGCCGGGCTGATCCCGGCCGACCTCGCCCAGGCCGCTGCCGACGCCTACCGCGAACTGCGCCGCCAGCAGCATGCGATCAAGCTCAGCGGTGCGGCATACGCCCGGGTGCTGCCAATCACCGTGGAAAATGTGCGCGATGCAGTCAAGTCGCTGTGGGCGCAGGTCATGGGTGCGGTCTTCTAAGGAAACCCTGAACAAGTCCATATTGGTCATTCCGGTGAAAGCCGGAATCCAGTCAAATCAAGCATCTGGACCCCGGCTTTCGCCGGGGTGACGACTTGTTCATTTCCCTAATTCCATTTCCAAATAGAAAAAATCGCGCAGGCGAGCCGCAGACAGTGCAAGCAGTACGGCAAGGCGAAGTCGACACGGTGAGAACCGCGCCGATGCTGGTGGACAGCTGGAAACGCACGAACCTGACGATATTGTCGTACACCACGCGGCCTTCCTCGACCGTGCGGACGATGGTGGCGAAGTTGTCATCGGTCAGCACCAGGGTGGCAGCCTCTTTCGTCACCGCGGTGCCGGTGATGCCCATCGCCACGCCGATGTCGGCAGCTTTCAGCGCCGGTGCGTCGTTGACGCCGTCGCCGGTCATGGCGGCGACCGCCAGTGCCACGGCAGTCAGGGCGGCCTCTGTCCACGGCAGGCCGCGCACGCAATCGAGCGCGAAAATCAGCGTCACGACCAAACCGGCAATGGCGGCGAACTTTTTGCCTAAAGTGCGGGCGATTTTCCCACCGCATGCGATTCGCCGGTCAGCGCCGCTTCGTCCACTTCCAGCGCGTGCGCCGCCAGCAGCCGGGACGCGGTCGCCCGCTTCCAGCAGCACGATGTCGCCGGGAACCAGCTGCGATGCGTCCACGTCGATCACGCGGCCATCGCGCCGCACCCGCGCACTGGCAGCCAGCATGCTCTTCAGCGCCGCCAGGGTTTTTTCCGCCCGGTGCTCCTGATAAAAGCCCAGCGCGGCGTTGAACACAACGACGATAAGCAGTTGAACCACAGAGACACGGAGATATGTCCCGCAGGGACGGTATCCCTTGGG
Organism: uncultured Gammaproteobacteria bacterium; assembly: GCA_947085345.1. Taxonomy (GTDB): domain Bacteria; phylum Pseudomonadota; class Gammaproteobacteria; order Burkholderiales; family Thiobacillaceae; genus Thiobacillus. The sequence continues at coordinate 5,966 of CAMTWC010000113.1, forward strand.
ACACAGGGAAAAAACAGGCCGTTGAGGCATTGCGGGTTCAAACCCATTGGTGAGCGCGCAAAAGTCTCGAACGCATTAATTTCTCTGTGCCTCTGTGCCTCTGTGTCCTGTGGTGGATGAATTGCCGCTTCCAGGATGAAACACCCGGGTTCAACGTCCATATTGATACAGCAGCCAGGTATTGAACAGATAAAGCACGAACAGGCCGATGCTGATCCAGGTCAGCCCCAGCACGGCGCGTCCTTTCGGACGGTAAAGCAGACCCGCGATCACCAGCGCGCTCATCATCACAGCGGTGAGCGCGGTCAGCGCATGGCTGGGGCTGACCGCCGCGAGCAGCGGGCCGGTGGTGTAGAACAGGTCGTCCACCGCGATGAGGATGGCGATGTTGAACAGGTTGCTGCCCAGGAGATTGGCGATCGCCATGTCCACGGCGCCGATGCGCAGTGCCGAGATCGTCACCACGGCTTCCGGCGCGGTGGTGACGGCGGCGACCAGCAGGGTGCCGACGAAACTTTCCCCCCAGCCCATGACGGCAGCCATATCCTTGGCGACAAAGGGTAGCCACGAACCGGCGGCGACGATGGCCGCAGCTGCCAGCAGATACCCGGTCCAGGCCCGGCGCAGGGTGATGCCGGGGTAGCGTGCCGCTGCCGCCTCGGTAAATTCGGCCAGGGTGCGCTGTTCGTACTGATATACCGCACGCATCGCCGCCAGATAGATGAACGCCAGCAGCGGCGTGTAGAAACCCACATGACCCAGCCCCGGACTGAAGCCAAGCCGTTCCAGCAGCAGGCTGAACCCGGCGAAAGCAATGATCAGCACACCCAGCGCCGCCGACAGGATGTGCCCCTGTGCGGCGCGGGTATAGAGCGATTCGCGCCGATACAGGGCGTCCAGCACAACCAGAAAGGCCAGGTTGAAAACCGTGGCGCCCAGCACGTTGCCCACTGCGATATCCGGCGCGTCGGCCACGGTCACGGCGGAAATGCCGGTGGCCAGCTCCGGCAGCGAGGTGGCGGTGGCCAGCAGAATCAAACCGATCCACGACGCCGACAGCCCGGTTTTCTCGGCCAGGATGTCGCCATAAAGCGATAGCCGGAAACCGGCGACGCCGATGACGGCGAGGCAGGCGAGCAGGGAAAGCCAGATGGCGACGGGGTCTTGCATGACGCCCGGAAGGGTATCATGGCGGCGTGCGTCCGGTGCGCAGGCGGCACGCTACGGACACGGCATCATCCCAGGTAATCCAGGTAATCCATGGAAAGCATTTATCACGAGTTCGCCCTGCTTCTGATGGTTTCAGCCGTGATCGGGGCCATTGCGGTGCGCCTGCGCCAGCCCCTGCTGGTGGCCTATATCGTTGTCGGCATTGTGGTCGGTCCGGCGGTATTCGGCTGGGTCAGCGCACACGACCAGATCGACCTGCTGGCGCAGATCGGCATCACCATGCTGCTGTTCGTGGTGGGCCTCAAACTCGACCTGCACCATATCCGCAATATCGGCCCGGTCGCGCTCGCCACCGGGCTCGGACAGCTGACGTTCACCATCCTGTTCGGCTTTTTCATCATTCTTGCGCTCGGCAAGGGCTGGCTCGAAGCCTTGTATGTGGCCGTTGCGCTGACCTTTTCCAGCACGATCATCATCGTCAAGCTGCTGTCCGACAAGCGCGAGCTCGATTCGCTGCACGGCCGCATCGCGGTCGGCTTTCTCATCGTGCAGGATCTCGCCGTGGTAATCGCGATGATGGTCATGAGCGGGCTCGGCGCCCAGAGCGGCGAAGCGGTCGGCGGCGGCACCCTGGCGCTGACCCTGCTGGCGCGTCTGGGCGGCGCTGCGCTGCTGCTGTATGTGCTGATGCGCTACGTGCTGCCGCGCATCGTCCACACCCTGGCGCGCTCGCAGGAACTGCTGCTGATCTTCGCCATCGCCTGGGGCACCGCGCTGGCGGCGGCGGGCGAATTCGCCGGCTTCAGCAAGGAGGCCGGCGCCTTCATCGCCGGCTTCTCGCTCGCCTCGACCGCCTACCGCGAAGCGATCAGCGCGCGGCTCATTAGCATCCGCGACTTCCTGCTGCTGTTCTTCTTCATCGATCTCGGCGCCAAGCTCGACTTTTCCACCCTCGGCGACGAAATCGGCACCTCCGTCGTGCTGTCGCTGTTCGTGCTCATCGGCAACCCGCTGATCGTGATGGCGATCATGGGCTACATGGGCTACCGCAAGCGCACCGGCTTTCTCGCCGGACTCACCGTGGCGCAGATCTCGGAATTTTCGATCATCTTCGTCGCCATGGGCATCAGCCTCGGCCACGTCGGCCCCAACACGCTGGGATTGACCACGCTGGTCGGCCTCATCACCATCGCGCTGTCGTCCTACATGATCCTGTACTCGCACCGCCTGTATGCCTGGCTGGCGCCCTGGCTCGGCCTGTTCGAACGCCGCCACCCCTTCCGCGAACTGGCGGTCGAGCACACCCACGGCGACAACGTGCGTCCCGACGTGGCCATCTTCGGCCTCGGCCGCTACGGCAGCCGCCTGGCGCATTCGCTGCGTCAACAGGGCATTCATGTGCTGGGCGTGGACTTCGATCCCGAAGTGATCAGGGCGCAGCAAAACCTCGGGCTGGATGCCCGCTTCGGCGACGGCGAGGCGCCGGACTACGTCGAAAGCCTGCCGCTGGCGGGCGTGCCCTGGGTGGTCAGCACCCTGCCCGACCGGGCTTCCAACCATGCCCTGCTCAATGCGCTGGCGGAACACCATTACCGCGGGCAGATCGCCATCGTGGCACGCGACGAGACCGATGCCGCCAGCCTGCGCACCCTCGGCCGGGTCGAGATCATTTTGCCGTTCAACCAGGCGGCCGACTTTGCCGCGCTCGATCTCGCCGCACGCATTGCCGAGGCCGAATTGTCAGAAAAAAACAAGGAGACAACATCGTGAGGTCATCCCCATCCCTGCTCGCCGCCACCGACTTTTCCGCCCCGGCAAGGCATGCGCTGGAACGCGCGGCGCAGCTTGCCGCCGCCCATCCGGGGGCGCGGCTTGTGCTGGCCCACGTGATCAGCACCTCGATGCTGGCGCGGCTGCGCGGGGTGATGCGCGACGAGGCGCCGGCGATGGAAGCCCGTGTGGCCGCCGAGGCAGCGCAGGCCCTGACGGAACTGGCGGACCGCCTCAGCACGCAGTGCGCCTGCCCGGTCAACACCCGGCTCGCCCAGGGATCGGCGCTGGATGCCATCACCGACCTTGCCGATGAACTGCAGTCGGACCTGCTGGTGATGGGCGCGCGCGGCGCGCATTTCGTGCGCGAATTCCTGTTGGGCTCGACCACCGAACGGGTGCTGCGCAGGACCCGCCGCCCCATGCTCGCGGTCAAGCAACGCCCGCACGGCGCCTATCGGCGCGTACTGGTGCCGGTCGATTTCTCGGTCCATGCCGTGGCGGCAGCGCAGACCGCGCACCGCTGGCTGCCCGACGCCGACATCATCCTGCTGCACGCGTTCGAAGTCGATATCGAAGCCACCCTGCGCTTTGCCGGCATTGACGAGGAGAAAATCCATGCGTACCGCATCCGCGCCCGCGAGGAAGCGCTCGATGCGATGGCGCAATTCGTCGACCTGTTATCCATTCCGTCTGGACAGCTGGCGCGCCTGGTCGTGCACGGCGCACCCACCCTGCGCATCCTCGAACACGAGCAGTCGCTCGACGCCGATCTCATCGTCATGGGCAAGCACGGCCAGTCGACGCTGGAAGAACTGCTGCTCGGCAGCGTCACCAAACATATCCTTGCCTACTCCAGCGGCGACGTGCTCGTCGCCAGCCATCCCGTTTAATCGCCTTCCGACATGCGCGACACCGCCCCCACCCGCCGCAACCCGCACCTGCTCCGCTACCTGCTGATCGGCTTTTTCACTGTCGCCCCGCTGTGGGTGACCTGGCTGGTGTTCGACTTCCTGTTCGGCCTCCTGGCCCGCACCGGCGTACCCTTTCTCAGGGCGCTGGCGCATCTGCTGCAGCCGCTGTCCGGCACGCTGGCGATCTGGCTGCTCGACAGCACCGTGCAATACGCGCTCTCCGCGCTATTCACACTGCTTGCGCTGTATCTGATCGGCCTGTTCGCCTCGTTCGTGGTCGGCAAGAAACTCATCGACACCGTGGAAACATGGCTCAACCGCCTGCCGCTGGTGCAGACCGTCTACAACGCCACCAAGCGCTTCCTGCAGAACCTCAGCAAGCCGCCGGTGCAGGGGCAGCGGGTGGTGCTGATCAGCTTTCCCTCGCTGGAGATGAAAGCAGTCGGCCTCATCACCAGGGTGATGACGGATACCGAAACAGGACAGGAACTGGCGGTGGTCTACGTCCCCACCTCGCCCAATCCGACCTCGGGCTACATCGAAATCCTGCCGCTGGCCGACGTGGTGTTGACCGACTGGACGATGGAAGACGCGATGAGCTTCGTCATGACCGGCGGCACCAACGCGCCCGACAGTGTGCGCTTCAATAATCCGCCCGCTGCCGCGGCGGCGCCGGAATGAAGCTGTCGATTGCCGCCGTGCGCGCCGCGCTCTGGCGCGGCGCCCTGTTCGCGGTGCTGTGGTGGGCGCTGACCGATGGCCGGACCGACAGCTGGGGGGTGGGAAGCGTCAGCATCCTGCTCGCCGTGATGCTCAGCCTGCGGCTGCTGCCGCCCGTATCCAGCCGCGTTTCCCGCGTCGGCCTGCTGCGCTTTCTCGGTTTCTTTTTCTACCAGTCGCTGCGCGGCGGCGTCCAGGTCGCGCTGATCGCGTTGCGCCCGCGTCTGGCGCTGCGGCCCGGCATGCATGAAATCACCCTGCGCCTGCCCGATGGCATCGGCCGCGTGCTGCTGGCCAACACCCTGAGCCTGCTGCCGGGCACCCTCAGCGTGGAACTGCGGGGCAATCGCCTGTGTCTGCATGTACTCGACGAACAGGCAGACACGGAAACCGAAGTGCGTACCGCCGAAACACACATGGCCAGGATGTTGGGGCTGGAACTGGAAATGGAGCAGGCATGAGCCTGCCGCTGATCCTCGCCGTATTCCTGCTCGTCAATCTGCTGGTCGCCCTGCTGCGGGTGGCGCGCGGCCCCACCCCGGCCGACCGCCTGCTGGCGGCGCTACTGTTCGGCACCACCGGCGTGGCCATCCTGCTGCTGCTGGCCTACGCGACGGGCAGCGCCGCCCTGCTGGATGTCGCGCTGGTGTTCGCCCTCTTGGCGGCGATCACCGGCACGGCCTTCGCCCGGCGCGCCTGGCGCGAAGAAAAAGCAGAATCCGTGCATCATCCTAAAAACCGCAGTTGACCGCTTATAACTTCATGGGACGCCGCATGAATACAGGATTCGCCGCCTTCGATCACCCTCACCATCCGGGTGACACCGCTACGCACCCGCTGGCACGTCTGGGCGCGTCCAACTGCGGTTTCTAGGATGGCGCTGATTGAAGGGGCGAGCGCCCTTCTGCTGCTGATCGGCGCCGCGTTCTTTTTCGCCGGCACGGTCGGGTTGCTGCGCTTTCCCGATGTCTACACCCGCCTGCACGCGCTGGCCAAGGCCGACAACCTCGGGCTCGGTTTCATCGTGCTCGGCCTGCTGCTGCAAACGTCCAGTCCGGCGGCGGCGCTGAAGCTCGTCCTGATCTGGCTACTGGCGCTGGCCGCCAGCGCCACCGTCGGCTTTCTCATCGCACGGCGCGCGCGCCAGAACGGCGTCGTCCCGTGGCAGCCCGGAGACCGCCGGTGACGCTGGCGCTGGCCTTCGACCTGCTGCTCGTCGCGGCGCTGCTGTGGAGCGCGGCGCGCGCCCTCACCATTCCGGACGTGTTCCACGCCGTGGTGCTGTTCATCGTCTTCGGCCTGCTGATGGCACTGGCCTGGGCGCGCCTCGATGCGCCCGATATCGCGCTGGCGGAGGCGGCCATCGGCGCCGGGCTCACCGGCGCGCTGCTGCTCGATGCCGTCGGCCACCTGCGGGCAAAACGGCGGGAGCCGGGAACATGAAGCGCACACTCAATGCACTGATCGCCCTGCTCTGCGCCGGACTGGCGCTGGCGCTCGGCTGGGCCATGCTGGCGCTGCCCGAGTTTACGGTACGCCTGCCGGTTGACGTGGCGGCGAATCTGGACGCCAGCGGCGTCGCGCATCCGGTTACCGCAGTGCTGCTCAACTTCCGCGGCTACGACACCCTGCTGGAGGTGGCGGTGCTGCTGCTCGCACTCCTGGGCGTGCTCGCGCTTTCGCGCGTGGCAGACGGCCACGCCCATCGCCCCGCATCCGCCCACCCGGTGCTGCAAACCCTGGCACGGCTGCTGGCACCGCTAATGGTGCTGGTGGCGGGCTACCAGCTGTGGGTCGGCGCGCATGCGCCGGGCGGCGCGTTTCAGGCCGGCGCGGTGCTGGCCGCCGCCGGCGTGCTGCTGCGCCTGGCCGGGCTGCTGCCCGGCTGGGCCGCGCCGGGACGCCTGCTGCGCGGCGGACTGGCGCTGGGCCTGCTGGTTTTTCTGGCGGTGGCCGTAGCCGCACTGCTGCAGGGCGGCCTGCTGCAATACCCGCTCGACTGCGTGAGTGGGTTGATCCTGCTGGTCGAGGCGGGCCTCACGCTGTCGATCGGACTCACCCTTGCCGGACTCTATCTCGCCAGCGCGGAGTGGCGAAAATGAGCACGGCGCTGCTCTACGCGCTGGCCGGCGCGGCGCTGTTCGCCATCGGGCTGGCCGGCTTGCTGCTGCAGCCGCATCTACTGCGCAATATCCTTGCCTTCAACATCCTCGGCAGCGGGGCGTTCCTGATCCTGGTGGGGCTGGGCCAGCGCGATGGCATCACCGACCCGGTACCGCAGGCGATGGTGCTCACCGGCATCGTCGTCGCCATTGCCGCTACCGCGCTGGCGCTGGCGCTGGCGCGACAGCTGCTCGACCTGACCGGACAGATGCGCCTGCCGGAAGACCGGCCCGATTCGAACCCGGCGGATGACTGATTTTCTCGATCCGTTGCCGTGGCTGATCGTGCTGCCGCTCGTCTGGGGCACGCTGGCTTTCGTGCTCGGCCCGGGGCGCGGCGGCCGGCTCGCCATCGCGGCAATCGCGCTGCAATGCGCGCTCGCCCTGCAGCTCGCCGGCCAGTTGCTCGGCAATGGCGTGCGCATCTACGCAATCGGCGACTGGGGCGCGCCGCTCGGTATCGATCTGATGGCCGACGGCCTCGCCGCGGTGATGCTGCTGCTGACCCAGTTCGTCGCCTTGCCGCTGGCGGTCTACGCGCGCGGCTATTTTGCCGCCCAGGCAAAGGGGATAAGCCAGTTCTGGCCGATCACAGGTTATCTCCTCGCCGCCCTCAACGCGCTGTTTCTCTCGGCCGACCTGTTCAACATCTATGTCACGCTCGAACTGCTGGGACTGGCGGCGGTCGGTCTGGTGGCGATCGCGGGCGGCAAGCCGCCGGTGATCGCCGCGATGCGCTACCTGCTCGCCACCCTGCTGGGTTCCGGCGCCTATCTGCTCGGCGTCGCGCTGCTCTACGGCACCTATGGCAGCGTGTCGCTGTCGGTGCTGATGCCGCTGATCACCAACGAAGCACCGCCGGCGGTGCTGCTGGCGGCCGCGCTGATGCTGCTCGGACTGCTGCTGAAAACCGCGCTCTTTCCGTTCCATTTCTGGCTGCCGCCCGCCCACGGCGGCGCGCCCGCGCCGGTGTCCGCCCTGCTCTCGGCGCTGGTGATCAAGGCCTCGTTCTATCTGGTGCTGCGCCTGTGGCTGGATCTGTTCGCACCGCTGACCACGGTCGCCGCCGCGCAACTGCTGGGCGCCCTGGGCGCGGCGGCAATCCTCTGGGGGTCGGTGCTGGCGCTTTTGCAGTCGCGCCTGAAAATGCTGGTGGCCTATTCCACCGTGGCGCAGATCGGCTATCTCTTTCTGCTGTTTCCGCTCGTCACTCTCAGCCCGCCAGGCGCCGCCGAGAGCGCGTTGCAGGGCGGCGTGATGCAGGCGGTGGCGCACGGCCTGGCGAAGGCGGCAATGTTCGCCGCCGCCGGCAGCATGATCGTCGCCACCGGACGCGACGACATCGCCCGTCTCGGCGGCGTCGGCGCGCGGCTGCCGCTGACCCTGTTCAGCTTCGGCCTGGCCGGCGTGACGCTGATGGGCCTGCCGCCCTCCGCCGGTTTCTCCGCCAAGTGGCTGCTGCTGATGGCGGCGCTGGAATCCGGCCAGTGGTGGTGGGTGGCGGTGATGATCGCCGGCGGCCTCTTGACCGCGGCGTATGTGTTCAAGGTGCTGCGCCGTGCCTTCCTGCCGGTGGAGGCGGGCGACAGCGTGACGCGGGTGCCGCGCAGCCTTGAATTCAGCGCCTTCGCGCTGGCGCTGGCTTCCATCCTGCTGGGGCTGTTCGGCGCGCCGCTGCTGGAACTGCTGATGGCCGGGGCGGCGGCATGATCGACCATGCCTGGCTGCCCGTGCTGGTGGTGCTGAGTTCGCTGCTGCCCGGCCTCGTCATTTTCTTCCTGGCCGAATCGCGCATCCGCCTGCGCACCACGCTCAACCTGATCGGCGCAGTCGCCAAGCTCACGCTCATCGGCCTCATGCTGTGGGGCGTTCTGAACGACCACGAATACGTGTTCCGCCACACCGTGCTGCCGGGGCTCGACCTGGTGCTGAAAGCCGATGCGCTGGCGCTGCTGTTCGTCGCGCTGTCGGCGGTGCTGTGGCTGTTCACCACCCTGTACGCCATCGGCTATCTGGAAGGCGCGCCGCATCGCAGCCGCTTCTTCGGCTTTTTCAGCCTGTGCGTCACCGCCACCGTCGGCGTGGCGATGGCGGGCAACCTGTTCACCTTCTTCCTGTTCTACGAACTGCTGACGCTGGCCACCTATCCGCTGGTGGTGCATCGCGGTACCGACAAGGCGCTGCGCGTGGGTCATGTGTATCTGGCCTACACCCTGGGCGGCGGCGCCCTGCTGCTGATCGGCACGGTGTGGCTGTATGGGCTGGCGGGTCAGGTCGACTTTGTCCCTGGCGGCTCGCTCGCCGCGCTGCCGCCGGAAACCGCCGGTCAGTTGCAGCTCATTTTCCTGCTGCTGGTCGCCGGCGTCGGCGTCAAGGCCGCGCTGGTGCCGCTGCACGGCTGGCTGCCGCTGGCGATGGTGGCGCCGGCGCCGGTGTCGGCGCTGCTGCATGCGGTGGCGGTGGTGAAAGCCGGCGCCTTCGGCATCGTGCGCATCGTGTATGAAGTCTATGGCGTCGAATTCGCGCAATCGCTTGCCCTGCTGCTGCCGCTGGCCATTGCTGCCGCGATCACCATCGTCTGGGGCAGCCTGCGCGCGCTGTTCCAGGACGACCTGAAGAAGCGGCTGGCCTATTCCACCGTCAGCCAGGTGTCCTACATCGCGCTCGGCGTTGCGCTGTTCGGCCCGCTCGGCACCATCGGCGGCCTGGTGCATCTGGTGCACCAGGGCATCATGAAAATCACCCTGTTCTTCTGTGCCGGCAATTACGCCGAGACCCTCGGCACCCACAAGGTCAGCGAGATGGACGGCGTCGGCCGGCGCATGCCATGGACCAGCGCGGCCTTCACACTCGGCGCCTTTGGCATGATCGGAGTGCCGCCGCTGGCCGGCTTCATCAGCAAGTGGTATCTCGGCCTCGGCGCGCTGGAAGCCGGCATGCCGTGGGTGCTGGCGGTGCTGGCGGCGTCGAGCCTGCTCAACGCCGCCTACTTCCTGCCCATCCTGCAGCGCATCTGGTTCCGGCCCACCCCGGATGCCTGGCCGGCCGAGCACATTCCACAGCGGGGCGGCTGGGAGACTGCGCCGCTGCTGTTGCTGCCGCCGGTCGCCACCGCTGCTGCGACGCTGCTCGTCGGCTTGTTCGCCGTCAGTCCGTTCAGCCCGCTCGACTGGGTCAAGCTGATCGCCGATCGGGAATACCTGCAATGGACGCCCTGACCGTCGCCAGCCTGATCGCGCCGCTCCTCGCGGCTGCCCTGCTGTGGCAGCCGGGCAGCCGCGCACTCGGCCTGCGGCTTTCACCGTGGGCCCCGCTGCCGGCGCTGATCCTCGCCCTCGCCACGCCAGCCGGGCTGCGTCTCGATCTCCCAGGCGTGCTGCTCGGCACCACCCTCGGCCTCGACAACGCCGGCCGGCTGTTTCTGCTGTTCACTGCGCTGGTATGGCTACTGGCCGGCGCGTTCGCGCACGGCTGGCTGCGCGACGATGCCGGCAAGCATCGCTTCTGGACATTTTTCCTGGCGACCCAGGCCGGCAATCTCGGCGTCTGCCTGGCGCTGGACGCGGCGAGCTTCTACCTGCTGTTCGCGCTGATGACGTTTGCAGCCTACGGCCTCGTCGTGCACAGCGGCAGCCCCGAAGCGCTGCGCGCGGGGCGCGTGTACATGGCGATGGCCGTGCTGGGCGAAGCGCTGCTGGTGGCGGGCATGCTGCTGGCCGTCGGGGCGGCGGATTCGCATCGCTTCGTCGATCTCGCCGTCGCGCCACTTACCGGCCCGGCGGCGGCGCTGCTGATCGCCGGCTTCGGCATCAAGGTCGGCGTGCCGCTCTTGCACATGTGGCTGCCGCTGGCGCACCCGGTGGCGCCAGTGCCGGCCAGTGCGGTACTGTCGGGGGTGATGCTGAAGGCCGGCCTGCTAGGCTGGCTGCGCTTTCTGCCGCTGGGCGCGCAGGCGCTGCCGGTGGCAGGCGCTGTGCTGATGGCAACCGGGCTGGCGGCGATGTTCCTCGGGGTCACGGTGGGGCTTGCCCAGCGCAACCCCAAGGTGCTGCTGGCCTATTCCAGCGTCAGCCAGATGGGCTTCATGACGCTGGGCGTCGGCGCCGGCCTGGCGGCACCCGCGCTGTGGCCGCTGCTGCTGCCGGTGGTCGTGCTCTATGCCCTGCATCATGCTCTGGCCAAGAGCGCCCTGTTTCTGGGGCTGGGCGTGGCGCGGCGGCGCGGCGCCACGCCCGCGGTGATGCTCGGCCTCGCCCTGCCCGCGCTCGCGCTGGCCGGCGCCCCCTTCACCAGTGGCACGCTGGTGAAGGGGGCGCTCAAGGAAGGATGGGCCGCGCTGCCCGCGCCGTGGGCCGATCTGCTGGCCGGCTCGATGCCGCTGGCCGCCCTCGGCACGGCCCTGCTGATGGCCCGCTTTCTCTGGCTGGCCTGGCGGGAAGCCCAAGCCCATGCGCGGCCCGATTCCACGGCGCCCGCGGCGGGGCTGGTCGCGCCCTGGCTGATGCTGCTGCTGGCGCTGGCCGGATTGGCCTGGGCGATGGCGCCGGAGCCCATGCGGACGCACGCGCTGAGCGCCGGTGCCCTGCTGGATGCCGCCTGGCCGCCGCTGGCCGCGGCCGGGCTGGGCTTCGTCGCGCTGCGCCTGCGCTGGCGCGCGCCCGCGCTGCCGCCCGGCGACATACTGGTGCCGCTGATGCGGGGGCTGGCTTTTGTGGGCCGCCGGCTCGCCCCGGGGTCGCGTCCGACATGGCGGATCACGCTGCCGGTCGGTTTGCGCACCCTGGCGGCGGCCCGCTCGCCGCGGCTGGAATCGCAGCTGCGCGCCTGGGGCGTGGCGGGCGCGTCATGGCTGGCGCTGCTGGCGACGCTGATCGCGCTGCTGGCAAGCGGGTAAGCGGATCACCACGGCTGTGTCAAGGATCGGGGCGATCCTGCTACGATAGGCGCAGCAATATTAAGACAACGAATGGAGGCCGCCATGACGATTCGCTACCTGCCCGCTTTGCTTGCCTTGCTCGCCGCATTTTCCCTGCACGCCGCGGAACCGGCGACGGTCGTCAAGATGGGCACCTACTACGGGGCCCAGGCGACCGAATATCCCGCCTGGTTCAAGGACAGTTTCCTGCATCTGCGGGAAGACATTGCCGAGGCGCAGAAGAACGGCAAGCGCGTCCTCCTGATGTTCACCCAGGACAACTGCCCGTATTGCTCGGCGCTGGTGGAACGCAATCTGTCGCAGCGCGAGATCGAATCCACGCTGAAGGAAAAATTCGACGTCATCGCGATCAATATCTGGGGCGACCGCGAAGTGGTCGGACTGGATGGCAAGCCCTACACGGAAAAATCCTATAGCGCTTCGCTGAAAATCCAGTTCACCCCCAGCCTGCTGTTCCTCGACGAGTCCGGCGACATCGTGCTGCGGCTCAACGGCTACGTGCCGCCGGCGCGGATGCAGGCGGCGCTCGACTGGGTCAGCGGAAGGATGGAGAAAAAGACCCCATTCCGCGACTTCGTCGCCGAGCGCGAACGCGAAACGCCCAAGCAATCCTCCGGCGCCATGATCCCGCAGGACTTCTTCCTGAAGAACGCCAGCGACCTGCGCCGCAAGGGCAAACAGGCCAAGCCGCTCGCCGTGTTCTTCGAGCAGAAGGACTGCCCGGATTGCGAAGTGCTGCACCGCCGCGTGCTGGCAGACCCGGAGGTGCGGAAGTCGATCGGGAAGTTCGACAATGTCCGCTTCGACATGTGGTCGCGCGACATGATCACCACGCCGGATGGCAAGCGCATGCCGGTGCGCGACTGGGTGCGCCGGCTCGGCGTCAACTACGCCCCCGGCATCGTGCTGTTCAACAACGCCGGCGAGGAAGTCATCCGCTGGGAATCGTCGTTCCGCGTGTTCCATACCCAGGGCATGTTCGACTACCTCGTGTCGGGCGAATACCTCAAGGAGCCGAGCTTCCAGCGCTTCCTCGCCGCCAGGACCGAGCATATTCGCGAAGCCGGGCGGGACGTCAACATCTGGCGCTACGCCGACGAACCGGTCGCCATGCCGGCACGATAGGCGACACGGGCACGGCGGGGCTGGCCGATCAACCCGGGCCGGCAATCCAGCGCGCCATGCCGGTGCTGACATCGGCATGGCGGGGCCGAGTCACGTTAGAATGGCCGCGTCTTCCGGCCACAGGCCGGTCCGTATTCCGATAACCTAATCAATGACGCTGTTTTTCGCTGTCCTGACCCCGTTTATGGGCGCAGCCCTGGTCGCACTGGCGTCCCGCCTTGGACGCTCGCATTCCGCCTGGGCGGCGGGCGCGGTCACGCTGGCCTCGCTGGCCTGGCTGGCGCCGTCCTGGCACCTGCCCTTCGCCGGCGAGATGCTGATCCAGCAGCACGACTGGATCCCCCCGCTGGGGCTCAACCTCGCCTTCCGCCTCGACGGCCTGGCGCTGCTGTTCGCCGGGCTGATCCTCGGCATCGGCCTGCTGATCGTGCTGTACGCGCGCTACTACCTGTCGGAGCGCGACAGCATGGGGCGCTTCTACAGTTATCTCATGCTGTTCATGGGCTCGATGCTCGGCATCGTGCTGTCGGAAAACCTGATCCAGCTCTTGATCTTCTGGGAGCTGACCAGCCTGTCGTCCTTCCTTCTCATCAGCTACTGGCAACACCGCGAGGAGGCGCGCCACGGCGCGCGCATGGCGCTGGCGGTGACCGGCCTGGGCGGCTTCGCGCTGCTGGGCGGCTTTCTGCTGCTGGGCCATATCGTCGGCAGTTACGAGCTGTCCGACGTGTTCGCTTCCGGCGACCTGATCCGCGAACACCCGCTCTATGTGCCGACGCTGGTGCTGATCCTGCTCGGCGTGTTCACCAAATCGGCGCAGTTTCCCTTCCATTTCTGGCTGCCGCACGCGATGGCCGCGCCCACCCCGGTGTCGGCCTACCTGCATTCGGCGACCATGGTAAAGGCCGGCGTGTTCCTGCTGGCGCGGCTCTACCCGGCGCTGTCCGGCACCCCGGAATGGTTCTGGCTGGTCTCCGGCACGGGGCTCGCCACGCTCCTGCTCGGCGCCTACGTCGCGCTGTTCAAGCATGACCTCAAGGGCCTGCTGGCCTACTCGACCATCAGCCATCTCGGCCTCATCACCCCGCTGTTCGGCCTGTCGACGCCGCTGGCCGCGGTGGCCGGGGTGTTCCACATCATCAACCATGCCATCTTCAAGGCCTCGCTGTTCATGGCGGCGGGCATCATCTATCACGAGGCCGGCACCCGCGACATGCGGCGGCTTCATGGCCTGTGGGCATTCATGCCCTACACCGCGACGCTGGCGATGGTGGCGGCGGCGGCGATGGCCGGGGTGCCGCTGCTGAACGGCTTTTTATCAAAGGAAATGTTCTTCGCCGAGGCCATGCATGTTTCCGCAAGCCATGTCGGCGGCTGGCTGCTGCCCGCGCTGGCGACGGCGGGGGGCGCGCTGGCGGTGGCCTACTCGATCCGCTTCATCCACGACGTGTTCTTCAACGGCGAGCCGGTCGATTTGCCGCGCACGCCGCATGAGCCGCCGCGCTGGATGAAGGTGCCGGTGGAAATCCTGGTGGTGCTGTGCCTGGTGGTCGGCATCGCGCCCGCGTTCACCGTCGCGCCGCTGCTGGCGGTGGCAGCGGCGGCCACCCTGCAGGCGCCACTGCCCGATTACCATCTGGCGCTGTGGCACGGTCTCAATCCGGCCCTGCTCATGAGCCTGGTCGCGCTGGCCGGCGGCGCGCTGATTTACCTCGCGCGCCGCCGGCTGTTCGCCTGGCACGATCGCAGCATCGGCCGGCTCGATGCGCGTATTGTTTACAACGCGCTGCTGGATGGCTTGGTCGCGCTGGCGCGATTGATCACCCGCCTGATCGACATCGGTTCGCTGCAGCGCCAGGTGTTCTTACTGCTGACGGCAGCGCTGGTGCTGGGATTCTCGCCCTGGCTGGCGAGCGGCACCCCGCTCACCGGCAGCCGCAGCGGCCTGCCGCTCGACGCCGTCAGCCTCATCGCCGCCGGCGCACTGATCGTCGCCACGCTGGCCACCGTCTGGCTGCACCGGCAGCGCTTCGTCGCGCTGGTCACCATTGGCGTGGTGGGACTGGTGGTGTCGCTCGCCTTCATCAAGTTCTCCGCGCCCGACCTCGCGCTGACCCAGTTGTCGGTCGAGATCGTCACGATTGTTTTGTTGCTGCTGGCGCTCTACTTCCTGCCGCAGCATGCCGCACCGGAACGCGACCCGGCGCGGCTCTGGCGCGACGGCGTGATCGCGCTCGCGGCGGGCGGCGGCACCGCGGCGCTGGCGTGGGCAGTGCTGACCCGCCCCTACGACACCATCGCCGGCTACTTCCTGGAGAACAGCGTGCCGGGCGGCGGCGGCAGCAATGTGGTGAACGTCATCCTGGTCGACTTCCGCGGCTACGACACGCTCGGCGAAATCACCGTGCTGGCGCTGGCTGGGCTCGGCGTCGTGGCGATGCTGCAGGGGCTGCAACTGCCGGCGCCGAGCCGCGACGACGCCGGGCGTCTGTGGGACGCCGACGCCCACCCGGCAATCATGGCGACGCTCACCCGCATCCTGCTGCCGCTGGCGCTGCTGGTCGCGGTGTTCATCCTGCTGCGCGGCCACAACCAGCCGGGCGGCGGCTTCATCGCCGGGCTGATCACTTCAGTCGCGCTAATCGTGCAATACCTCGCCAACGGCGCCCAGTGGACGCATCAGCGCATGGCGGCTTCGCCCCCCTCTGATGGGACTACTAGCCATTCTGCTCAGCCCGCAAGCGGGCAAGTCGCTGGTTATCCCCAACCCTCCCCCCAAATGGGGCAGCACCCTGACGGGCATAAAGGAGCAAACGTAATGCCCAAACCGGTTTATGACAGCCATCCGCTGATCGCCTGGGGGCTGGCGATCGCCGCCTTCACCGGGCTGGCGAGCTGGCTGTTCGGCTACCCCTACCTCACCTCGACCTACGGCCATCTGCACTGGCCGATCGTCGGCGAATTCGAGCTGGCCTCGGCGATGGCGTTCGACCTCGGCGTATTCCTCGTCGTCGTCGGCGCCACGCTGATGATCCTGCTGCAGCTCGGCGGCCTGCATCACGCGCCACCCAGGAAAAGCTGATGGAAGCGCTGATCGCTCTTGTTATCGGCGTGCTCACCGCGGGCGGCGTATTTCTCGCACTGCGCGGCCAGACCTTTCCGGTAGTGCTGGGACTCACCCTCATGTCCTACGCCGTCAACCTGTTCCTGTTCGTCATGGGCCGGCTCGCCATCGGCGTGCCGCCGGTGATCAGCGATGCGGCCGTGGGCTACACCGACCCGCTGCCGCAGGCGCTGGTGCTCACCGCCATCGTCATCAGCTTCGGCATGACCGCCTTCGTCATCGTGCTGGCGCTCAAAGCGCGTGCCGAACTGGGCAACGACCACGTCGACGGCCTGCAGCGCGAGGAGGACCGGAACGAATGAGCTTTGCCCATCTGCCCATCCTGCCGGTGGTGTGGCCGCTCATCGCCGGCATCGTGCTGCTGGCGCTGCGCAACCGCAGCCTGGCCTCGCAGCGCGGCGTCAGCCTCGTCGCCACCCTGGCGCTGGTTCCGCTGGCGATTGCACTGGCTCAAACGTCCAGCGACGGCACTCATCTTGTCTATGCGCTGGGCAACTGGGTCGCGCCCTACGGCATCGTGCTGGTGGTCGACCGGCTGGCGGCGTGGATGCTGCTGACGACGTCCCTGCTCGCTGTATTTGCGCTGCTCTATGCCGTACAGGGAAGTGACAATAAAGGCCGCCACTTCCACGTGCTGTTCCAGTTGCAGCTGTTCGGGCTCAACGGCGCCTTCCTCACCGGCGACCTGTTCAATCTGTTCGTCTTCTTCGAGATCCTGCTGCTCGCCTCCTACGGCCTCTTGCTGCACGGCGGCGGCCGGCTGCGGGTGAAGGCGGGGCTGCATTACGTCGTCATCAACCTGGCCGGCTCGACGCTGTTCCTGTTCGCCGTCGGCACCCTGTACGGGGTGACCGGCACGCTCAACATGGCCGACCTGGCGGTGAAGCTCGCTGCCACGCCGGCAGAGCACCTGGCGCTGGTGCAATCCGCCGGCCTGCTGCTGTTCGGCGTGTTCGCGCTGAAGGCCGCGCTGCTGCCGCTGCACCTGTGGCTGCCCGCGGCCTATGCCCACACCAGCGCGCCGGTGGCGGCGCTGTTCGCCATCATGACCAAGGTTGGCGCCTATAGCATCCTGCGCGTCTACAGCCTGATGTACGGCGATTCCGCGGGGCCGGTGGCCAACCTGCTCGACGCCTGGCTGGTGCCGCTGGCGCTGGCCACCCTGGCGCTGGGCAGATCGGAAGAGCACACGTCTGAACTCCAGTCACTGTGGTCCGG
>CAMTWC010000114.1:0-4293 GCA_947085345.1 uncultured Gammaproteobacteria bacterium
GGAGAGGATTTCGATGCGGACGTTGGCGGCGGTGGTGTCGGCCACGGCCTTGGCATGAGACGCGGCGAGCTGGGCGGTGGTGGTGCCGCCGCCGTAGTAGCCGGTCATGGCGCGGGTGAAGGCGGTGCGGATGGCGGCGGGATCGGCGTTCCGGGTGGTGCCGGCTCTGGCGGCTTCGAAGGCGGCGTAGTTGAGCTGGCTTTTGGTGTGGTAGAGCAGGCCGTACTGGATGAGGTTCATCAGTATGAACAGGACGGTGGGGACGATGACGACGAATTCGACCAGGGTGGCGCCGCGCTGAAGGACGCCAGAGGAACGGAGCGAAGCGGACTGGCACATGGCCGAATTATCAAAGACGCCAGGTGGGCCGTCTGTAGAGCAATTGCATTACGAGAAAAGCAAGAGATATCGGGTGAGATGCGGTGGCGGACGCTGGGCGGTTACCCGCGAGGAACTGGCCGTGACACCGCTGCGGACGGGAAGATTAACCAACTTGCCAAAAGTAACCAAATAGGTTAATTTACGATAATGGAAAAACGAACCCCGCATTGCAAGCTAGCGGTAGTCAAGGCCTTGATCGAAGCGGGCAAGGTGCGTACTACCCATGCGGCCCGATCCGGGGCGAATGAGCTGGGGCTGGATTTTTCCGGCATGTTGGCGGTACTGATGGCGCTCGTGCCTTCTGATTTTTACAAGAGCATGACCACGCACGCTGATCACACGGTCTGGCAGGACGTATATCGCCCCAGCACGTCGGCTGGCGATGTGTACCTCAAGCTGACGGTCATTGATGATGTACTGATTGTGTCCTTCAAGGAGCTATGAACATGAAATGTCCTGTTTGCGGTGCGGCTGAACTGATCCACGATACCCGCGACCTGCCCTACACCTACAAGGGTGAAACCACCGTCATAGCGGCGGTGACGGGCGACTTCTGCCCGGCCTGCGCCGAGTCCGTCCTGGATGCGGCGGACTCGGATCGCGTCATGCGCGAGATGCGCGCCTTCTCGAAGCAGGTCAACGCGGCGATTGTCGATCCAGACTTCATTGCCAACGTGCGCAAGAAACTCGCGCTTGACCAGCGCGAGGCCGCTGAAATCTTCGGCGGTGGTGTCAATGCCTTCTCGCGCTACGAGAACGGCAAGACCAAGCCGCCCCTGGCCTTGGTGAAGCTGCTCAGGGTGCTGGACCGTCACCCCGACCTGCTCAACGAGATCAGGGCGGCATAACCTCGCTGCGCGTCGACCCGCAGGTGGGGAATGGGCGGTGGAAAGGCTACCGCGCCGGATAGCTTTCCAGCCGCGCGGGGGCAAGCTGCGTGAAATAGCCGCTCATCTTCGGCTCAGGCAAAAGGCCCAACAGTTGCCAATAAGTGCCGTCGGCATTGCGGTACAGAATCAGCGGAGTTGAGGGGAAGATGCCGTTCCAGAACCGGGTGTTGGCGCGGATGGCCGAGCGCTCATCGAGGGTGAGCGCATCCGCTTCGGCAAGCGCGCCGATACGCCTGTCCTGATCGAACCCCGGCCCGAAGTTTTGCGCCAGCGCGGCGTAGGGATCCGGGGCGCGCAACAGCGCAGTGGCGCGGGCCGGACTTGTTTTATTGGTTCATGTAGGCCACGGGTATCCACAGCGTCGCCCACTGGCGCCGCCCGGGGGTGTTGAACCAGCGCCAGAGATGCGCGCAGGCAGGGCAGTTCGGATCAATGAAGAAGATGACCTGGATCTGATCGCCCGGCTTGGCCAGACGCACACCTTTCAGCCGCTGCGCGGCAAGCCACAGGGCGCGGTCGCGCTGGCCGTGCATTTTGGCGCTTTGGCCGGTGAGGATTTCGGCGCGCAGAGCCGGACTCAAAAGTGCCAGGGCCGCGGTGGCGAGGAAGTGGCGGCGTGTAGTGCAAAGAAGCGTCGCCACCCCTTGCACTTGGGGTGCTTGGGCAATGGTTTTATATCCCATGGTGCCGTTACTAAAACGCTTCCAATGGAACTTTTGCGGCGGGCACCTTCGGTAACGCAAGGGGTTGCATCGAAGGGAGCTGATAGGCTCGGATCGGTATGAACTGCGTCAGCTCGGTTTGCGTTACAAACTTGCAGGCTTCCGCCATGCGAGGCTTTTTGCAATCCACGTTAAAGCCAAGCATATTGGCATGCAGCCAGCGCTTCAGATACGGCAGATAGGTTTCGAGGTCGCGCTTGTCGCGCACGAATACGGCGATACCCGGATGCAGAAAGGTTCTGCTCGCATGGGCCTGGTACGCTTCGATGGAGGTGAAGGGTTCGCAATGACTGCCACTGCCATCGCACCACGGAATGCTGTCTACCGCGGCAAGCAAGCGCGGGCGACCATGTGCGTCGAAGATGGCGACGGATTCGGTCGTTGCCTCCTTGTATCTGAAACCCCAATAAATGGCTGTGCCATTAGGCAAGGTCAGACGCTTAGGAGCAGCCGTAAAGCCAGCGAGGATGCGGTCTGATACCAGGGCCTTGTCTTTGATGCTGGGGTGTGTGAACGAGTAATAAAGCGCTCTGGCCTTCCCGGTGAACGCCTCGATAAGCTTGTCGTCGGGTGCTCTAGACGGAACCCTTTTCAATGGCTCTGCCGCAACCGCCCAAGCCTGGAAAAACATGGCGAAAGCGATAACATAAAGCACTTGGCGAATCTGGTTCATCTTGAAACGTCCTTTCATGGTTTGCTTTGATTGCCCCCGCTTTGACTCACGGGCGGACAGGGATTCCCGGACTCCGGCAGGTAATCGTTTTCGATACCAAACTGCACGGCATCACCCTCGCGGTACCTGCGCGATTTGTATGGGTCAGGTTTGCTCAACAGCCAGTCTGCCAGTTTTTTCCACTCGCCATCGTATACGTACTTCCAGAATGTCTGCCGAATTGAATCCTTTGAATCGCTCAGGCCATACTGATAGGCGAAGTCGACAATTACCGTCTGCGCCTCCTCCGGCAGTTTCTTGAACACCATGC
The DNA here is from genome assembly GCA_947085345.1 of uncultured Gammaproteobacteria bacterium. Classification (GTDB taxonomy): domain Bacteria; phylum Pseudomonadota; class Gammaproteobacteria; order Burkholderiales; family Thiobacillaceae; genus Thiobacillus. The sequence goes on from CAMTWC010000114.1 coordinate 2,977, forward strand.
CTTGCGTGTTCTTTTTATCGAATTGCTTGGCGACTTTCTTTTGCGTGTCGTAGCCAAAGGCGTCCGCCAGCAGCCGCGCCTCGGCTTCAGTCACGGTGAGCGGGGTTTTGGCGAGGGCATCCACCGCCTTTTGTTTTTGGAGCCCGAAATAGGGGTCGAGTTTCTTCATCAATGCCGCCACATCAACCTTGTCGGGATTGCCCTTGTACTTGATGTACGCGTCGATCGCGGCTTTTGTGCCCGCGGCGTCTTGCTGACCGAGGTCGACACCGGTGCTGATGGTGACGCCGCTGGAAGCGACCACCTCCCCCTTCTTGTGGATGATCTTGCCGTTCTTGTCTTTGATGTCTTTATCGTATGTGGGGACGTAGCCATCAGTTTCCAGCTTGCCCTCGCTTTCCTCCAGAAAAGCCTTGTCCACTCGCCACTTCTCGGTACAGGCTGACCTTCCCTCGGTATTTCGTCTTCCAAGAGGTGGGTTTCATGCTACCAGTTTTTCCGGCGACGGTGCATTGAGCCAGTCACTCAAGAACTGCATCGGAGACTTGTAGCCCAGCGTTGAGTGCAGCCGCTTCCGGTTGTAAAACACCTCAATGTATTCAAACGTCATGGCGATCACTTCGTCCCGCGTCTCGAAGCGTTCGCCATACACCCGCTCGTTCTTGAAGCTGCCGAACCAACTTTCAGTCGGGGCGTTATCCCAGCAGTTACCCTTGCGGCTCATCGAACAGGCCATGCCGTATTCTTTCAGCTTCGCTTGGAAGGCGTGGCTGGCATACTGGCTGCCGCGATCCGAGTGATGAATCAAGCCTGCTGCCGGCTTGCGGCGGAACCTGGCCATCGTCAGGGCATCAGTCGCGATGTCTGCTGTCATGCGCGGTTTCAGTGACCAGCCCACCACTTCCCGGTTGAACAGGTCGATCACAATCGCCAGATACAGCCAGCCTTCGTCCGTCCACAGATAGGTGATGTCGGATGTCCAGACCTGATTCGGCGCATCTGGCGTGAAGTTTCGATCCAGCAGATTCGGGGCAATTGGCAAGTTATGCTTCGAGTCCGTCGTGACCTTGAAGCGCCGCTTGTGCTTGGCCCGGATGTCGTTCTCCTGCATCAAGCGCTCAACCCGCTCCTTGCTGGCGGGGAAGCCTCGCAGCCGAAGTTCCCTGACCATACGTGGGCTGCCGTAGGAACCCTTGAATTCAGCATGGATGGACTGGATCAGCGCCAGCATCTGCGCATCGGTCAGACGCTTCCGTTGTGGATTGCCGCCGCGCTTCCATGACCGATAGCCACTCTCGCTGACAGCAGATCGGAAGA
>CAMTWC010000115.1:0-4467 GCA_947085345.1 uncultured Gammaproteobacteria bacterium
GCGATCCAGATCAACCAACCCTGAAAATTCCTGGATTGCCGCGTCGCTACGCGCCTCAATGGGATGGACGCCCCCGCCCTATTCGGCATCAATGTGCCAAAGTGGGAGCGTCTACAACCACTGAACAGAAGGGGGCGTCCGAAATGAAGCTTACAACAGTTGGCATCGACCTGGCCAGGAACGTATTTCAGATTCACGGCGTGGATCAACACGGCAAAGTCATTCTCAAAAAGCAGCTGAAGCGAAGCCGGATGGCGGCATTCTTCGTCAATTTGCCGGTCTGCCTAATTGGCATGGAGGCCTGCGACAGCGCGCATCACTGGGCGCGCGAACTGGAGAAGATGGGGCACACCGTCAAGCTGATGGCGCCGCAGTTCGTGAAGCCGTACGTCAAGACCAACAAGAACGACATGGCCGACGCCGAGGCGATTTGCGAGGCGGTCACCCGGCCGAACATGCGCTTCGTGCCAATCAAGACCATCGAGCAACAGGCAGTCCTGTCCCTGCACCGTGTCCGGCAAGGCTTTGTCAAAGCCCGAACCGCGCAGTCGAACCAGATCCGGGGTCTGCTGGGGGAATTTGGCCTGGTCCTTCCCAAGGGAGTGGGGCAGATCGCCCAGCGCATTCCCGAGATACTGGAAGTTCAGGTCAAGGCATGGCATCGCGAGAGTCCGGCCAGTTTAAAACTGACCGAGGTGCCCGGAATCGGCCCCCTCACTGCCACCGCGCTGGTGGCGTCGGTCGGCAACGCCAGGCAGCCGGCGGCCTGGCTCGGTCTGGTTCCCAGACAGCATTCGACGGGTGGCAAGTCCGTGCTGCTGGGGATCAGCAAACGGGGCGACAGTTATCTGCGAACGCTCCTGATTCATGGGGCGCGGCCGGCGATCCAGGCGGCGCTTCGCAAGGTGGATCAAGGAAACGCGTGGCTGGCAGGCCTGCTGCAACGGCGCAATTCAAACATCGCGGCCGTAGCGCTGGCCAACAAGAATGCCCGGATCGTCTGGGCACTACTGGCGCATGACCGCGACCACCTGCCCGGTTACGCCGGTAAACCGGCGTAATGCGGCCTATCAGGAGTCGTCATTGAAACTGAAGGCGCACACACCACCGATTGCTCAGGCGATCTTGAAATGCTGGCAAAACAGGTCAGACCGTGGTTGGCAAAACCCGCTCATCGCGAAGCACACCAAGTGCATCACCTCGCTGGAGGAGCCAACCAGCACATCCCATCAGGGACAGCGGCTTTGCCGCACTCAAAGTCCGAATGTACGGGTGCAATCTTTACCTACTCGCCAACACTCAAGAAAACTTGGCAAACAGGGGGCGTCCATGTACGCGATGACAGCAAGGTGGACTTTGTCAGCGCTTCATCAAGCAAGGTTTAGGAGTTCACCATGACCACCATCATCTTTTACGAGAAGCCGGGCTGTGCCAACAACGTGCGGCAGAAGCGCCTGCTGCTCGATGCCGGCCATGAACTGGTCATGCGCGATCTGCTCGCCGAGCCGTGGACGGCAGAGCGGCTGCGCGACTTTTTCGTCGGCCTGCCGGTGGCCGACTGGTTCAACCGCGCCGCACCGCAGGTGAAGTCCGGGGAAATCGATCCCGCCCGCGTCGGGGCCGAGGCCGCGCTTAACATGATGTTGGCCGATCCCCTGCTGATCCGCCGTCCCCTGATCGAAACCGAACACTGGAAACTGGCGGGCTTCGATGCCGGACAGATCGAAGCGCGCCTGGGCGTGGCCGCCAGCAAGGAAGAACCGCGCAGCCTGGAAACCTGCCCGCGCACGCATGCGGCCGCGCCCTGCCCCGCGCCTCCAGACACTGGGCACGACAGCGAGCGGGCCAAAGTCGCCTTCGAATACCACGAGCGCACCAAGCACCGGCCCGAGCGCTACGCCGCCGGCCCGGAGACACTGGACTGGACCCGCCAGCCCGATCCCTTCCGCGCGTTCGCGGGCAGCACGCACATCCACCTGCCGCTGTGCGCAGGTCGTCTGACTCGCGACAGCGCGGGCACGGCCCAAGCCCCCGCGTTCTCGCTCGACTCGCTGGGCGCCCTGCTGCAACTGTCGCTCGGGCTGTCCGCCTGGAAGGAATACGGCCCGGACCGCTGGGCGCTGCGCTGCAATCCGTCGAGCGGCAACCTGCATCCGACCGAGGCCTATGTGATCGCGCACGGCATCGCCGGCCTGGACACCGGCCTCTACCACTACGCCAGCCGCAGCCACGCCCTGGAGCAGCGTTGCCGTTCCGGCGCGGCGCACCCGCCCGGCCTGTGGATCGGGCTGTCTTCCATCCACTGGCGCGAAGCCTGGAAATACGGCGAGCGCGCCTTCCGCTATTGCCAGCTCGACGTCGGCCATGCGCTGGCCGCGCTGCGCTACGCCGCCGGCCTGCTGGGCTGGGAACTGCGCCTGGCGGCGGGCTGCAACAGCCGGCGCCTGGCCGCGCTGCTGGGCATCGGGCGCGATCAGGACTACGCCAGTGCGGAGCGTGAGGAGCCGGATCTGCTGGTGCAGCTCGTCAGCCCGTCCCACGCCCAAACCGTTGTCGAACCCGCGCCCTGGGATGCCGCCGACACCTGCTGGAGCGGACAGGCCAACCTCCTTGACCCGCATCCCATGTACCACTGGCCGGTCATCGACGAAGTCGCGTCGGCAACGCAACAGAACCGCGACGAGACCGCCGCGCCGCGCGCTTACCCGCCCGGCACCTCGCCCGCGCATCTGCCCGCGCCCGAAGTCATCATGGGCCGGCGCAGCGCCCAGCGCTTCGACCCGCAGTTCGAAATGGCCGCGGCCAACTTCTACCGCATGGTCGACAGTCTGCTGCCGCGCCCGCAGGCGCCGTGGGACATCTGGGACTACGCGCCCGCCATCCATCCTGTGTTTTTCGTGCACCGCGTGGAAGGGGTGCCGCCCGGGCTGTACATCCTGGTACGCGAGGCCGAAGCCGAAACAAGACTGCGCCAGGAACTGAGCGATGAACTCGAATGGCAGAAAGCAGAAGGCTGCCCCGACCACCTGCCGCTTTACCGCCTGCGGGCGGGGCGCTGGCACAAGGTCGCGCGCGCAGTGAGCTGCGCGCAGTCGATTGCCGCCGACAGCTGCTTCTCGCTGGGCATGCTGGCCGAGTTCGAAACCAACGTACAAAAAGACGCCTGGCGCTATCGCCAACTGCACTGGGAGGCAGGCCTGCTCGGCCACGTGCTGTACCTGGAAGCGGAAACCCTGGGCCTGCGCGGCACCGGCATCGGCTGTTTTCTCGACGACGCCTTCCACGAACTGCTGGGCCTGCGCAACATGAACTTCCAGACCCTTTACCACTTCACCGTGGGGCGTGCGCTGACCGATACGCGCATCACCACCCTGCCGCCCTACCCCGACCGCATCGCAGACTAGGGCGTGTTAACACTAATTTCACGCCCTCGGGAGGACACACCATGAACAAGGAAAGACGCTTCAAGCGCATCGACGCCGCCACCGCCGCCCAGCTGCTCACCCGCGACAACGTGCTGATACTCGACTCGCGCGACCCGGACAACTACAAGCTGGCGCACATCGCCAACGCGCGCCGCCTATCCAACGAAAACCTCGACGCCATCCTCGTCGGCACACCCACGGCCACGCCGGTGCTGCTTTACTGCTACCACGGCAACGCCAGCCAGATCTACGGCCAGATGTTCGCCGACTTCGGCTTCAGCGAGGTCTACAGCCTGGACGGCGGCTTTGCGGCCTGGCAGCGCGCGCAGAAAAAAGCCGCGCCGCCCGTCATCAGCCCGCAGCTTGCGCAATGGCTGCAGGCACACGGCTATCCCACCGATGACCTGGATGCCGTCCTCGACAACGGCATCACCCCGCTGATGCGCGCCAGCAAACTGGGCGAAACCGGCGCCATATTCGAACTGCTGCAGGCCGGCGCCGCGCTCGATGCCATCAACATCGACGGCAACAACGCCCTGTGGATGGCCTGCGTGGGCGAAAGCATCGATACCATGGACATGCTGCTCCGCGCCGGAATCGACATGGACCACCAGAACGACAACGGCGCCACCTGCCTGATGTATGCCGCCTCCACCGGCAAGCATGCCGTGGTCGAAAAGCTGCTGAGCGCCGGCGCCAACCCGCAGCTCAAGACCCTGGACGATTTCAGCGCGCTGGACATGGCGGCGACCATCGAGTGCTTGCGCTTGCTGCGCGGGGTGGAAAAGAAAATGTTGCAGATGGTGGGGTGAGGTTTGGCAGGGCTGGCTGATTTCAGCCCCTAAGCGACTGGTCAGGGAGTGCGCCACTAATGTCTGGGTTTCGGCCTTATGTGGATCTCCAGTGCGACCTGAAAAGTCGCTTTTATTTCTGTTTCACAGGAGGGATTATGAACTGATGAAACCGGTTGTTCCATCAACCGTTCCCTACCCAGACATGCGGAGTTGGTAACAACTCGGTGTGAAGCTCTGGGGACAATGTA
>CAMTWC010000116.1:0-14413 GCA_947085345.1 uncultured Gammaproteobacteria bacterium
GCCGCTGGCGGCTCGCTACACTGCCGCCCGGTGGCCGCTTGCGGCCTGGCCCAGCCGAGCCTGCCTTGGACCGAACCCGCGACCCCGCGCTCCTGATCAGCCTCGTCGGCATGCCCGGCGGCGGCAAGTCGACCGTCGGCCGGCAACTGGCGCGCATGCTCGAGCTGCCGCTGCGCGACACCGACCGCGAGATCGAGGAGGCGGTCGGCTGCCCGGTGCGCGAGTTCTTCGCCCGCCATGGCGAGGCGGCCTTCCGCGACCTCGAGCAGGAGGCCATCGAGGTGCTGACGCGCAGCGGGCCGCTGGTGCTGGCCACCGGCGGCGGCGCCGTGTTGTCGGCGGCCAACCGTGACAATCTGCGGAATAACGGCGTGGTCATTTATTTGCGCGGGTCGCCCGAGCACCTGCATGAGCGCACGCGGCACGACCGCAATCGTCCGCTGCTGCAAACCGAAAATCCGCTGGCCAAACTGCGTGAGCTCTACCGGCAGCGCGACCCGTTGTATCGCGAAGTAGCCGACATCGTGGTGGATACCGGGCGCCAGGGCGTGGCAGGGATGACGCGCGTGCTGTGCGGCAAACTGGATTTGCTGAGAAGCGGGCTGCCGCTGCCCGACGCGGCCTGCTGATGCGGCGAACCGTCTGCGCAGGCCTGCTCTGCTTGCTGGCGGGAACGGCAGCGGCCGCAGACTATCGGGCAGATGCGGAGAATTACCGCGATCATTTGCGCCGCCTGCAACCGGGCGACCGCCTGCTGCTGGAACCGGGCGATTACCTGCAGGGCCTGCCGCTGCACCATCTGTCCGGGCAGACGGGGCAGCCCATCGTCATCGAAGCGGCCAACCCTGCCACGCCCCCGCGCTTCATCGCGCGGCCGCGCGCCAACACCGTCAGCCTGGTCGATGTGCGTCACCTGGTCGTGCGCCACCTGGAACTCGACGGCCGCAACCTGCCGGTCGATGCGGTCAAGGCCGAAGGCCACAGCCGCTACGCCGACTTCATCACGCTGGAACAGCTCTTCATACACGACCATGCCGCGTCGCAGCAGAATGTGGGCATTTCGACCAAATGTCCCGCATTCGGCTGGGTGGTCAGGAACAATCGCATCGAGCGCGTGGGGACCGGCATGTACTTCGGGGATTCCGATGGCTCGGATCCCTTCGTCGCCGGGGTGATCGAAGGCAATCGGGTCAGCCGGACGCTGGGCTACAACCTGCAGATCAAGCATCAAAAAGTCCGACCGCCTGGCGATGCGGATCGCCACGACACGGTGATCCGCTATAACGTGTTTTCCAAGCAGGATGCATTGCCCGGACCGCAGGCACGCCCCAACGTCCTGCTCGGACATCTGCCGCTGTCGGGTGCGGGGAGCGAGGACCGCTATCTGGCTTACGGCAATCTCTTTCTGCACAATCCCGGCGAGGCGCTGCTGCAGGCGGAGGGGCGGGTGGCGGTGTACGGCAACGTGTTCATCAACGGCAGCGGCGATGCGATCCGCATCCAGCCGCACAACGACGTGCCGCGCGACATGGCGATTTTCTCCAACACGGTGCTGGCCTCGGGCACGGGCATCCAGGTACGGCAGGGCGAGGGCATGTCCTATCGCCAGCGCGTGATCGCCAATGTGGTCGCCGCCGCGAACCCCGTGCAGGGCGGCGAGTCAGCCCACAACGTCACGCTGCCCTATCAGCCTGATTTGCTGAATGCCGCCCCGGCCGAACTGACGCCGCTACTACTGAGACACAGCCAGGCAGCGCCGCGAGTACCGGAAGGGCTGGCGCGCGAACTGGCGGCCTATCCCGATTGGCAGCAGGCCACGCATCCCGGCGCACGCATCGCGCCTGCGTTGCTGCGCGTGCTGGAGACCTCCCCGCCATGAGCCGCAGCGAGGGCGATCCCCGTCGCCTCTTGTGGCTGGCCGCGCTGGTTTACACCGCATTTGTCATCTACGGCAGCCTAGTGCCGCTGGAATTCCGCGCCATCCCGTGGGACGAGGCGGTGTCTCGGTTTGGCGCGATGCCCTTCCTCAAGCTCGGCGTCGGCTCGCGCGCCGACTGGGTGGCCAATCTGCTGCTGTTCATTGCGCTGACCTTCCTGTGGATGGGCGCCCTCACGGCAGGCGCCCGCAGGACGCGCAGCGTGCTGGTCAGCCTCATGCTGGTGCCAGCCGCCATTGCCTTGAGTCTCGGCATCGAATTCACCCAGCTGTTTTTCCCGCAGCGCACGGTGTCGCAGAACGACATCTTTGCCGAGAGCCTGGGCGGCTTCGTCGGCGTGCTGGCCTGGTGGGTGGCGGGCAAGCGTTTCGTCGACTGGCTATTGTCCTGGCAACAGACCCACGCCCGCGCTGCCCTGGCCGAGCGGCTGGCCTGGGTGTATCTCGCCGGCGTGCTGGTTTACAACGTCCTGCCGCTCGACCTCACCATCAGCCTGGTCGAAATCTTCCATAAATGGCGGGATGGCAAAGTCAACCTGGTTCCGTTTGGCCGCCTGCCGGACGACGCGGCCGGGGCGCTGTATGAGCTTGCCACGGATGTGCTGGTCTGGACGCCGCTTGCGTTGCTGTGGCGGCTCGACGGCAGGCGCGGCGCGTGGCGGGTGTGGGGCATGACGATGGCTGCGGCTGCCGGTCTGGAAGCCATGCAGTTGTTTGTCTATTCGCGGGTCAGCGATGTCACCGACCTGTTTACGGCTGCCGCCGGCGTGGCGCTGGGCACGCAGGCGGGCAGCCGTCTGGCCGCGCGTGCGGCGCCCGCCAGCCGGATCCCGGCGTGGTCGGGATGGCTGCCGTTCGCGCTGGCGGCGGGGTGGATGACGCTGCTGCTGTTCGTGTTCTGGTTCCCCTTCGACTTCCGCGCCGACGGCGCCTTCATCAAAAGCCGGCTCGATTTCGTGCAGCGGGTGCCGTTCGAGGTGTATTACTTCGGCACCGAATATCGCGCCATCACCGAGGTGTTGCACAAGACGCTGTTCTTCGCGCCGCTCGGCGGCTTGCTGGCGTGGGGGGTGGCGCGCCAGCCGTGGCGCTGGCGCAGTCCGTTGTTTGCGCTGGCCATGCTGGCGCTGGTGGGGATGCCTGCCGTGATTGAGCTGGGGCAGATGATGCTGCCGCACAAGATTGTCGACCTCACCGACTGGCTGCTGGCCTGGCTGGGTGGCCTGGCGGGCTATGCCGCGGCGCGGCGCATGCTGCGCGCGCCGCGGCACGCACCGGGGCGTGCCGTCGCCAAAACGGACGATACGGAAGCCGACGCTGCGTCCCGTGCGCGCAGGCACCTGCCGCTGATGGTGGGCGGCATGAGCCTGCTGTTCTGGGGCACGGCGCAGGCCCCCTTCGTGCCGTACAACGTGCGCGAGCTGTTCCGGCCGGACGCCGTCTGGCTGTCGGCGCTGCTGCTCGCGCTGGCGTGCTGGTGGCTGGCCGTGTGGCCGGTATGGCTGGCGCGGCGCCGGGTGTCCGGTCTTGCCCGATTGGGGCAGCTGCCCCTGGGTTTGCTGGCCTATGGCGGGGTGGCCTTTCTGCTGCTGCGCGCCGCGGTGCCGGAGGAAAGCCTGTTCGACCTGGTCGGCAGCCCGATCTTGAACTGGCCGGGGTCGTTGGAGCTCGGGCTGCGCTGGGTGGCCCTGGCTGCGGTGCCCGGTGCGCTGCTGTATCTGGCCGCGCAGACCGTACGCCGCTGGCGCGGGCGGCGGCTGGGCGCGCCGCATTTCTGGGCAGCGCTGCCGGTGCTGGTGCTGGCGTATTGGGGGGTGGTGGCGCAGGCTGCCGCCGACAACCTGACCGAGCTCATCGCCACGCCCCGGCCGCTGGCTTTTGCGGCCCTGTGCGCGTGGTTCTATGCGGTGTTTCTGGCTGCGGCGCTGCTGGCCTCGCCTTCGTTACCCACGCAACGCGCCGCACGATGGGCCGGCGTGGCGCTGTCATTGCCGCTCGCGGCCGGATGCCTGCACCTCGGACTGGCAGGCGAAATCGACAAATACGGCCAGCAATTTTCGGCCCTGCAGTTTCTGTTGAGCACCGACCGCCAGCACTACGCGGCGCTGCCGGTCATCTGGCTGCGTTACGCGGTGCTGCATGTGCTTGTCATCGCGGCGCTTGCCTCCCTACAATGGCCGCACTTCCGCGCCGCTCGACGACCCCCTGCCCATGTCCCTCATTGACGTTTTCAACGGCGACGCCGACGGCCTCTGCGCGCTGCACCAGCTGCGCCTGGTCGACCCCGCCGACGCCGAACTGGTCACCGGACCCAAGCGCGACATCAATCTGCTGAAGCGGGTGCAGGCCCGGGCGGGCGACCGCATCACCGTGCTCGACATTGCGCTGTCGAAAAACCGCGACGCCCTCGACAGGCTGCTTGCGGCCGGCGCGCAGGTGCGCTATTTCGACCACCACCAGCCGGGCGACATCCCGGCGCATTCGAACTTCGAGGCGCATATCGATACCGATGCCAACGTCTGCACCAGCCTGCTGGTGAATCGATATCTGCAGGGCAGGCAACTGGCGTGGGCGGTGGCCGGCGCATTCGGCGACAACCTTGCCGACGCCGCGCGCCAGGCGGCGGCGCCGCTTGATTTGCCGGCCGGGCAATTGGCACAGTTGCAGTCGCTCGGCGAATGCCTCAACTACAACGGCTACGGCGAAACGCTCGATGACCTGTTTTTCGACCCCGCCGACCTGTATCGGCAGTTGCGCCCGTTTGCCGACCCCTTCGCCTTCATCGCCGAGTCGCCGGCCTATCCAACGCTGAAAGCCGGCTACCAGGAAGACATGGCGCGCGCCGTTGCCGTCAGCGCCACGGAGGCGCGCGCAGCCGGACGCATTTTCATGCTGCCCGCCGAGAAATGGGCGCGGCGGATTTCCGGCGTGTTCGGCAATCAGCTGGCGGTCGAGTCGCCTGCGCAGGCGCACGCCGTGCTCACCGCCAAACCCGAGGGTGGTTATGTGGTCAGCGTGCGCGCCCCGCTGATAGCCAGGTACGGCGCCGACGAGTTGTGCAGCCGGTTCGACAGCGGCGGCGGGCGCAAGGGGGCCGCGGGGATCAATCATCTGCCGGAATCCGAGCTTGGCCGGTTTATTGCTACGTTCTTTGCGGTCTTTACCCGGAGCTGAATGGTGAATCAACTCATCGCGCCCTACGGCGGCACCCTTGTCAACCTGATCGATCCCGCACAGGGCGAAGCGCTCAGGCAGGAAGCCCTGAGCCTGCCCTCGCTCGATCTGGACTGGCAGCAGCAGTGCGAGCTCGAAATGCTGATGACCGGTGCCTACTCGCCGCTCGCCGGCTTCATGACGCGCGCCCAATGCGCGCGCGTCGAGGCCGAACGGCAGCTCGACGACGGCACGTTCTGGCCGCTGCCGGTCACGCTCGCCAGCCGGCAAAAAGCAGCTTCCGAACTGAAACCCGGCGATCGCGTCGCGCTGCGCGACGGCGAGGGCTTCATGCTCGCCGTGCTCACCGTGAGCGACGTCTGGCAGGACGGTGATCGCTGGCAGCTCGGCGGCGCAGTCGATGGTGTTGGCTTGCCGCCGCATCCGGATTTCGCCAGCCTGCGCGCCACCCCGGCCGAACTGCGCGCGCTGTTCACCCGCCGCGGCTGGCGTCGCGTGGTTGCCTGGCAGGCGCGCCAGCCGATGCATCGCGCGCAATTCGAGTTTTGCCTGAAAAGCGCGATCGAGAACGAAGCCAACCTGCTGCTGCATCCTCAGGCCGGGGGCGACATCACCGATGCACCGGCTTATTTCGGCCTGGTGCGCAGCTTCCTCGCCATTCGAGAACGCTTTCCCGCGGCCTCCACCCAATTGTCGCTGCTGCCCGCGCCGCCACGCGAAGCCAGCGCTCACGCGCTATTGCTGCGTGCCATCGTCGCGCGCAACTACGGCTGCAGCCTGCTGATCGCCGGCGGCGAGCACCAGCCCGACGGCGACTATCGCCGCGGCGAAGACCTCACCGAGGCGCACGCCGATCTGCGCGTGACTGAGTTGGCCGCCAAAATCGGCGTGCAGCTCATCGCCTACCCGCGCATGGTCTATGTGGAAGATCGTGCCGAACACCTGCCCGAGTCCGATACCCCTGCAGCGGCACGGGTGCTCACGCTCAGCGGCGCCGAATTCCGGCGCCGCATGCAGGCCGGCCTGAAAATTCCAGACTGGTACAGCTTCCCCGAGGTGCTGGCCGAATTGCACCGGCAGAACCCGCCGCGCGAACGGCAGGGCTTCACCGTTCTGTTCACCGGCCTGTCCGGTGCGGGAAAATCCACCCTGGCGCGCGCGCTGGCCGCGCGGCTGATGGAAATGGGCGGCCGCTCAGTCACCCTGCTCGATGGCGACATTGTGCGCCGCCATCTCTCATCCGAACTGGGCTTTTCCAAGGCACACCGCGACATCAACGTGCGCCGCATCGGCTTTGTGGCGAGCGAAATCACCAAGAATCGCGGCATCGCCATCTGCGCACCGATCGCGCCGTACCGCCAGACCCGCCGTGACGTGCGCGCCATGATCGAAGCCGTCGGTGGCTTCGTCGAAATCCACGTCGCCACGCCGATCGAGACCTGCGAATCACGCGACCGCAAGGGCCTCTACGCCAAGGCGCGCGCGGGGCTGATTCCGGAATTCACCGGCGTCTCCGATCCCTACGAAGTGCCGGAAAAACCGGAACTGGCGATCGACACCACCAGCCTGGGCATCGACGAGGCTGTGCAGCAAATCCTGCTCAAGCTGGAGCACGAGGGCTACCTGCGCTGACCGGGCTGCGAAGGGCTGAACCTGACATGAGCGGATCGTCGCGCGTGATCTCTGCGCGGACAGGGCAGAAGCCTCCTGCAATGGAGGGCCTGCTTAGACCGGCCGGAAGCCCCGAAGGTGGCTGTAGGTGCCTATTGGACGACAGGCGACACGATGCACGAAACCAAGCTCGCTGGGGCAGTTTGCCCAGTAGCCAGGAACCGCCGGATGCGTGATCCGTGCGTCCGGTGGTGTGAGAGGGCGACGGGGGGTAGCTCCGTCCCCTACTCGATCTGTCCGATAAGCTGCTGCGCGATGGCGGCTGCAAACACTAAAGAAGTCAGAACCGCTGCCGTAATGGTATGCACAAAGGGTGAGTGGCGGGTGCTGCGTGCCCGGATTCTGGCGGAGAAAGCGTGTGGACAACGAAGCATTGAAAGGCGTCAAGGTGATGGTCATCGATGACAGCAACACCATCCGGCGCAGCGCGGAAATATTTCTGAATCAGGCGGGCTGCGAGGTCATTCTGGCGCAGGACGGATTCGATGCCCTGTCGAAGATCACCGACCATGAGCCGGACGTGGTGTTCGTCGACATCATGATGCCGCGACTCGACGGCTACCAGACCTGCTCGCTCATCAAGCGCAATGCCAAATATCGCACCACACCGGTCATCATGCTGTCGTCCAAGGATGGGCTGTTCGACCGTGCGCGTGGCCGCATGGTGGGGTCGGATCAGTATCTGACCAAGCCTTTTACCAAGGACACGCTGCTGACGGCGGTGCGCGAGCATGCCTGTGCCGGCGCTTAATTTTATAAAGGAGCACAAATATGGCTATCAGCCGAATTCTGGTCGTGGATGATTCCCCCACCGAACGTTTTTTCCTCTCCGAGTTGCTGGTCAAGAACGGCTATCTGGTCAGCATGGCGGAAAGCGGCGAGGAGGCCGTCGCGCAGGCCAAGCAGACGCTGCCCGATCTGATCGTGATGGACGTCGTGATGCCGGGCATGAACGGTTACCAGGCAACCCGCATGATTTCGAAAGAAGAAGCGACCAGGCATATCCCGGTGATCATGTGCACCACCAAGGGCCAGGAAACCGACAAGGTGTGGGGCATCCGCCAGGGTGCAAAAGCCTATCTGGTGAAGCCGGTGAAGCCGGAAGACCTGTTGTCGCAAATCAAGGCGCTGGGCTGAGCGGACCGACATGGCCAAGAAATTCAATCTGCGCGAATTTCAGACCACGCTTTCGCTGCAGCTGCAGGCCGCAGCCAGCCGCGACAACACCGGATCCCGACTGGGCTTCCGCGTAGGCGATGTGAACTGGCTGGTGAGCCTCACCGACACCGAGGAGGTGATCCCGGTGCCGCCCATCGTCAGGGTTCCAGGATCGCGCCGCTGGTTTCGCGGCGTCGCAAACATCCGTGGCAACCTGTTTGCAGTGAGCGATTTTGCCGACTTCATGGGGCAGGGCATCACGCCTGATCACGCCGATTGCCGTCTGCTGATTCCGCATCACGATTTTGGCGTGAACGCGGCCCTGCTGGTGCGCAGTACGCTGGGTCTGAAGAACATCAGTCATTACCAGCTGCGCAGCGAAGCTGCTGCCCACCCGTGGATTGCCCGCCAGTACGCGGACGATGCGGGTGCCGGCTGGTGCGACATGGATTTCGGGCAGTTGCTGGGCGATGCCGAGTTTCTTAGGGTAGAGGCGCAGTTCGGCAACTGATTGGATATTGATAACAGGGCGCGCAGGCGCCGATGAGTGAAGGGATTGGAGCAATGAATAAGGCGACAACAATGAATAGCCTCAAAGGGCTGGCTGGCCGCATGACGGAAAAGGTCACGGGCAAGTCCGGCGGAGAGCACACCGCCATGATCATGCAGAAGGTTCGCAAACTGGCCGACAAGGAGCCTGGCAAGGCCCCGCTGATCGGCCACATGCCCGTCGAAAAGCAATATCTCTACTCGGGAGGCACCCTGATCGTCTCGCTGCTGCTGGCCGCGGGCTTCACCATCTACAGTCTGGTCCAACTGGATAACCGGGCAGGTTACGAGGCCCGTTCGGGTGAGCTGAAAGTCTTGTCGCAGCGGTTGCCGCTGACGGCTCAGCAGTCGGTGCTGGGTAACGCGGACGCCTTCAAGAAGCTTGCCGAAGGCAAGGTCTCTTTTGAGAAAACACTGACCGGCCTGGCCGAAGGCGATAGCGATGTGCCCGCCACCCGTGGCGCGGCGAGCGACTCGCTGGGAAAAATCACTGAACAATGGAAGAAAATCGACCCGCAGGTCAGGCAGATCCTGTCGCAGCAAAAAAACCTGGTGGCGCTGAACGAAAACGTCAAGCGCATTAACGCCCTGAGTATCAATCTGCAGGAGGTGGCCGAACAGCTCGCCAGCCAGTTGGCCGATTCGGGCGGCGGGGTGCGCGAGGTGTCGCGTGCCAACCATCTGGTCATGCTGAGCCAGCGCCTGCCGAAAAACGCCAACCTGCTGTTGTCGTCAGACCTCATCGATCCCGAAGTAGTGCTGCAGCTGGAGAAGGATACGACCTCGTTCCGCGACACGGTGCAGTCGCTGATGGGCGGTGCGGCCAGCCGCAATGAAGACAGCCTGATGACCCTGGAAGACCTGGGCGGAAACATGGGCGACATGGTGGAAGCGGTGGGCGAGGTGCTCGCCAACACGCAGCCGCTGCTGCAGTCCAAGGTGGCGGCGAACAACCTGTTCACCGGCAGCGACGCCCTGCTGAAGAACACCGAGCAGCTGTCGCAGGACTACCAGTCGGTTGGCGGCCTGAGCTATCTGCTGGCCGCCTCTTTCGGCCTGCTGGCGGTCGCCTCGCTGGTGATGCTGGGGCTGGTCAACATCAACGAAACCAAATCTCGGGCACGCAAGAGCGAAGAGGAAAACAGCCGTAACCAGGAAGCGATTCTGCGCCTGATGGACGAACTGGGCGAACTGGCCGAAGGCAACCTCACCATCAACGCCAGCGTGACCGAAGACATCACCGGCGCTGTGGCCGACTCGATCAACTACACGGTGGAAGAGCTGCGAAGCCTGGTGCGCGGGATCAACAACGCCACCGTGCAGATGGATCAGGCAGCCAGCGAAGCCGGCCAGATTTCCGAAACGCTGCAGCAGGCCGCACGCCGTCAGACCGAGGAAATCGAGGAAACATCGGCCGCGGTGGTGAATCTGGCACAGTCGGTGCAGAAGGTGTCGGACAACGCGGCCGAATCTGCCCGCGTGGCCGAACAATCTCTAGCGGCCGCAGAAAAAGGCCAGCAGGCGGTGGCGAACGCCATTGCCAGCATGAACACCCTGCGCGAGCAGATTCAGGAAACCTCGAAACGAATCAAGCGCCTCGGCGAGTCGTCGCAGGAGATCGGCGAGATCGTCGAACTGATTTCCGACATTACCGAGCAGACCAACGTGCTGGCGCTCAACGCCGCCATTCAGGCAGCATCCGCAGGTGAAGCCGGACGCGGCTTCTCGGTGGTGGCGGAAGAAGTGCAGCGGCTGGCGGAACGCTCGGCCGATGCGACCAAGCAGATCGCGGCGATCGTGAAGACCATTCAGTCGGATACCCACGATACCGTGGCGGCGATGGAGGTCTCGACCCAGGGCGTGGTCGAGGGCGCCAAGCTGTCGGATGCGGCAGGCCAGACGCTGGCCGAGATCGGCAGCGTGTCGAAAACGCTGGCCGAACTGATCGCCGACATTTCTTCGGCCACGCAGAGCCAGGCGGAGTCGACCGCCAAGGTGGCCGAGACCATGCAGGACATCAAGGCGATTTCGGCACAGACCAGTACGGGCACCCAGCAGACGGCCGAGTCGATTGGCGGCATGAAGCAACTGGCGCAAGACCTCAAGAACTCGGTTGCGGGCTTCAAGCTCGCCTGACCTGACCGGCTGTCACGCGAAGCGAGCATATGGTCACGGCCACTGCAACCAACCTCGGGAACCACACACCATGAGCGCCTTACTCGATTACGATACCGGCCCGTTGAACTGGGTGCGCGGAGACATCGATGCCGCCCTCCAAGCCGCCCTCGGGCGCATCCAGGCCTACAGTGTCGACGTCGATCTGTCCAATGCCCTGCGGCTGGCACGCGACGACGCCCATCAGGCCACCGGCGCGTTGCGCATGGTGGGACTGGAAGGCGCGGCCACGCTGGCCGGCACAATCGAATCCTGTCTGGGCGACATCAGCGAAAACCGCCTGCAGGCGGATGACGATTTCCTGCGCGCCCTCAGAAATGCCATCGAGGGCCTGCAGCGCTGGGTCAAGGACCTGGCTGACGGTCGCGGCAGCGGCGAACTGGCGCTGTTCCCGCTCTACAAGCGTCTGCGCGAACTGCAGGGCGCCGAGCGGGTGTTCGAAGGCGAATTGTTTTTCCCCGATCTGCGCACGCGGATGCAGGGCAAGGTCATCGAGGGGATGACGCAGGACGCGCTGGCCGCCGAAGTCAAAGCCACACGCGCCCAGTTCCAGCGCGGCCTGCTGGCCTTTTTGCGCAATGTCGAGGCGGATCAGGGACTGCAGCGCATGCGCGATGCGCTGGCTGTAATCGAGCGCATCGCGCCGTCGCAGGCATCGCAAACCTTCTGGTGGGCCTGCGTCGGCTTTGTCGACAGCCTGATTGCGCATGGCGTCGAGGCCGACTTCCACGTCAAGCAGCTGCTCGCCCGCGTCGACCTGCAGATGCGCCGTTTGATGGAAGGCTCGCCGCAGGTCGCCGAACGGCTGCTGCGCGACGCACTGTTCTTCGTGGCAAAAAGCCAGGCTATGGACGGTCGCGCCGCGGAAGTCCGTTCGACCCTGGGCCTGGATCGTTATCTGCCGGGCCGCGGCATGCTCGACCCCGAAGCGCTGGCGCGCATGCGCCCGGTACTGGACGCCCTGCAAGCCGGCCTCAAGGCCGCGCGCGAAAGCTGGCATGCCTACGTAGAAGGCGATGCCGGACAACTGGAGCAGTTTCAGGTCCAGTTGGCGCGCATGCAGCCGCAGGCGAAGGCGCTTGAACACAGCGGCTTGCTGTCCTTGCTGGACGAACTGGGGGCGGCCTCCCTTGTCACTGCCGGGCGCGAAGGCGAAGCGCGTGAACAGGTGAACCTCGAAGTGGCCTCAGGCTTGCTGCTGATGCAGAACGGCGTCGAGCATGAAAATGTCCTGCATGCCGATTTTGCCGTTCGAGCTGAAGGCCAGCAGGCACGCCTGCGTGCCTTGATCGAAGGTCGCGAGATGCCTGCCAATGTCGTGGAGGCTGCTAGCCAGCGTGAAGCCGAGCGCGACATGCTGGTGCATATGGCGCAGGAGGTCGGACAGAACCTGAGGCAGATTGAGGAGGCGCTGGACGCTTTCTTCCGTGACGCCAGCGAGCGCGAAGCGCTGGCCAATCTGCCTTCCCTGGCGCAGCAGGCGCAGGGCGCGCTGACCATGCTCGAATTGCCCGATGCCGCCAGCTTGCTGGCCGCAGCCGCAGCCGCGGTGCAACCGTTCGCCAGCGAGGGCCATCCCGACGAGGCGACCCAGAATCGCCTGGCGGATGCCTTCTCCAGTCTCGGACTGTTTATCGAATCCTATTGCGCCGGGCGTGCCGACGCCGCCGCCATTCTGCGTCCGGCCCTGATCGAATTTGGCGTGATCGATGCGGACAGCATCGACGATAGCGGGCTGGGTGACACGATCGAGTCCGGCTTGCCGGGCCGCAAGGCCGAGGTGCAGGCAGGCTATCTGGAATGGCGCGATCAACCCGACGACGCCACAAAAAAAAAATTCCGTGATGCGCTGACCGAACTGAGCCGCGATGCCGAACTGATCGACGACGCCAACCTGAAACAACAGACGCGCGCGGTACTCGACGCCAGCCGTGACGCGGCAGAGGCACCGTCGGCGCTCGATGCCGACATTGCGGCCATGACCGGCCTGTCCTTGCCCGAACGGGCTGCGCCTGAAATTCAACTGACGACGCAGGAGGCGGCCGAAGCGGTCGCTTCAGAAATGACCGCGCCTGCTTTCGCCGATCGGGTGGAAGCGGCAGGATTGGCCGATCCGATTGAAATTGAAACCATCGAAATCGATGCGCCTGCAAACGATGCGGCCGCCGATTTCGAGCTGCCATTGCCGCCGTCTCAGGTCGCATCGACCGAAGCGGCCGGCACGCCCGCAGTTGCACCGGCCGATTCGTCTGTCGAGGCCGCGCTTCAGGTCGCGATCCCGGACGGGGTCGAGTCGGAACTGCTGGAAATCTTCCTGGAAGAAGCCAACGAAGTGCTGGCGACCATGGGCAAGGCCAGCCAGGCGTGCCAGAGCGACCCCGACGACCAGGCTTCGCTGACGGTCGTCCGCCGTGCCTTCCATACGCTGAAGGGCAGTGGCCGCATGGTCGGCTTGGACGAACTGGGTGAGACGGCATGGCGCCATGAGCAGTTGCTGAACGGCTGGCTGGCCGAGAACAAGGCCGCCAGCAGCGATCTGCTGCGTCTGGTCGGGCGCGCCCGCGACGTGTTCCAGGACTGGGTGAATGCCTTGCAGGCCAACGAACCGGTGACGCTGCCGCTGGCGGCTTTGCTGGCTGCGGTCGACCGCGTGGCGCAGGGACGGCCGCTGGATGCCCCGGAGGCCGAGGGAGCTGCGCCGGATCAGATCGCCATCGAGGCGGTTGTGCCCGAAACGGAAGCCGAATGGCAGCCCTTGCCGGAAATCGAAACCGAGCTGGTTGCAGAACTTGACGATGCCGCTGCCGGTTTCGCGCATGAAACGCGTGCGGATGACGAGGTTGAGGACCTCGCCCCCGCGATGCAGATGGCTGAACCCGAGGCCTCCGAAGCGGCGCCGGCTCAACCCGGCGAGGCAGCGGACGTCGGCACCCTCATCGAATACGCGGCGCCGGCTGTCATTGAGCCCGCAGAAGCGGCTGCCCTGAAAGACGCCGAACTGCCGCCCGCTGAAACGCAGGCAGAGCCGTCCGTCCCACAAGGGGACTCCGATCCACTATGGGCTGAAGCCCATGTGGAGTCGTATGTGCCTGACGAGATCTGCATCGGTTCGGTTTGCCTTTCCAGCGGCCTGTACGAAATCTTCATGGCCGAAGCGCATCAGCGCCTGGCCGTATTGCAGGAAGAAGCCGAACGTCACGCCGAGACGCCGCACAGCAGCGTCAGCGAGCACGCGCGCCGCGCCGTTCACACCCTGGGCGGCATTGCGGGCACAGCAGGTATCGCAGCCCTGGCCGAACTGTCGCATGCGCTTGAGCAGTACTGGAACCGCTTTGTGCAGGCGCCGCTGCCGGTCTCGCATGTTTTGCTGGTACAGGATACGGTCGCGCGTCTGCATGAGATGATCGCGGCCATTGAAAGCGGCCATCTGCCCGAGGCTGCAAGCGACCTGATTGCGACCTTGGGCGAACTGGAAGACGAGCAGGCCATGTCTGCAGACGAGTCTATCCCCCCGCTGGCGGATGGGATTCAGGCCGGGGCCGCATCGTCCGTGCTTGACGATACAGCCGCCGCAGCCAGCGGCAGCGAGCTTGCCGAGGTCGCTCACGCCAATGTGGGGCACGGCTTGCCGGACGTCAGCGCGATGGTGTCCGAAATCAAGCCTGTGATGTCGTCGCCGGTGTTCGAACGGCGCGAAGTGGCCGATGAAATCGACCAGCAGCTGCTGCCGATTTTCCTCGAGGAGGCCGA
>CAMTWC010000117.1:0-18146 GCA_947085345.1 uncultured Gammaproteobacteria bacterium
CGCCCACAAGCGCGCCGACCACCGCCAGCGCTTGACTCGCCGCTGACTTCGAGGGGTCGGGCCCAGCGGCCCTGGCAATCCTGCTGATCGGCGGGAGGGTTCAACTCGTCCTCACGGGCTGGGGCTTTCACGGTAACCGGTCATGGCGAAGCGCCGCCCCAAACCATGAAACAGCGCTTCGCCATGACCGTTTCCCTCACCCCGACCCTCTCCCAGTGGGAGAGGGGGACGAGGAAACGCTTCGCGTTGTTTCACGCTAAATGACGCTTTATAAAACGTTATTTGCAATTTCGTCTCTGAAAATACTGTTAAGAAACATTTCAATGTGCTTCTTTAGGGCGTCCTGACGCAAAACAAAAGGGGGCGCTTCAGACAAGATATCCCCCACCCCCTATCTTTTCAGCGCCCCTCGCCCCGCCCCCCCGGTGCCACCCGGTGTTCCACCGCAAACACCGCCGCTTCCACCCGCGACGACAGGTTCAGCTTGGCGAGGATGTGGCGTACGTGCAGCTTGACGGTGTCGTGACTGATGTCGAGGGTACGGGCGATGGCCTTGTTGCTTTCGCCGCGCGACAGGTGGGAGAGGATTTCGCGTTCGCGCGGGGTCAGCGCGTCGAGCAACGAGCTCGTGCCCTGGCTTTTCTGGTCGTAGAGCTTGACGAGCTTGGCGGTCATGGCGGGGGCGACGACGGTTTCGCCGCGCTGGGCGCGCAGGATGGCGTCGACCACTTCGTCGGGTTCCATGCTCTTCAGCAGATAACCATTGGCGCCGGCGCGGAGCGCCTGGGCAAGGTCGTCTTCGGCTTCGGAGAGGGTGAGGATGAGGACGGGCAGGTCAAAGCCGTCGGCACGTAGCTGCTGCATCAGGGTGATGCCGTCGGTGCCGGGCATGTTGAGGTCGAGGATGAGCACGTCGGGGCGGTGCGCCCGCAGCAGCATCTCGACTTCGTCGGGATTGCCGGTGAAGGCGGTGACCTCGATGCTGCCGCTCTGCTCGAGCAGTTCGGCCAGGCCTTTGCGGAACAGGGTGTGGTCATCGACGAGGATGATGCGGGTGAGGCTCATGCGGCGTGCTCCGATTTGCGCTGCGGGAACACCAGGCGGATCACGGTGCCGCCGGCGGGACGGGACTCCACGATGAGCTTGCCGTCCAGCTTGGCGGCGCGCTCGCGCATGATGGTCAGCCCGAAGCTTTTGCCCATGGTGGACGATTCGTCCTTCTTCTTCTGCACCCCGACGCCGTCGTCGGCGACGTTGACGATGTATTGGCCATTTTCGAGGTCGAAGGTGATGACGACGTGGCGCGCGCGGGCGTGCTTGGCGATGTTGTAGAGCGATTCCTGGATGATGTGGAAGACCTGGATTTCCTCGTCCGGCGTGAGCGAAACGTCCTGCACCAGGTTGAGGAAATCGACGTCGGCGTTGGCCTTCTTGCGAAAGCTCTTTGCCAGTTCCTGGATCGCCGGGACGAGACCGCGCGGGTTGATGCGGTCGCGGTACTGGGTGATGAGGTCGCGCAGGTCGGCGTAGGCGAGGTCGACCGCTTCCTCGACGTCGCCGAGGTAGCGGTTGGCCTTGGGATAGTCCTCATGGCGCATGGCGTCGGAGAGGACGGTGAGGCGCATCTTGGCATAGGCCAGCGTTTGCGCGAGCGAATCGTGAATCTGGTTGGCCAGCATCTGGCGCTCGTTCATCAGCGAGATGCGCATATTCTCGCGCGTCAGCCGCGCGTTTTCCAGTGCGATGCCGAGGTGCTCGCTGATCGAGCGGAACAGCAGGCGCACGTCCTCGGGGACGGTCTTGCCTTCTTCCAGGAACAGGTTGTACACGCCCATGACCTGGTTCTTGTGCATCAGCGGCACCGCCACCACGGTGTTGCAGGTGCCGCTGAAATAGGCGTCGTTGGCCTGGCGCTTGCAGAAGGCGACGTTGTTCCAGCTGCTCACCGTCACCTCGCGCGCGGCCTTGCCGCACACGCCGCAATCGACGCTGACGATGTTTTCGTGCTCGACCAGCTCGGCCGGCAGGCCGACCGAGCCGATCAGCCGCAGGTGGGTGCGGTCGTCGGTGATGACGCGCACCGCACCGGCCTGCGCGCCGGCCAGCCGGATCATGGTCGACAGGAAGCGCCCCAGCAGTTGTTCGACGTTGGAATCGGTCGACAGGCTGGTGGTGATTTCAGACAGCACCCGCAACGCCGGGATGCTGACGTTGCCCGGGTCGGGGGGGGTATGCTGGATCAGGGGCTGGATGTTGTCTTTCATGGCACGAGGATGATGAGGCTGTTTGTCAGCATAGCTGGTTTGAGTGTGATCCCGCGTCCCGGGTTCACGGTGTCGGCGACTCGGGAGCGGAACCCGGCGCGGACGGGGCGACCGGAACCGGCAGCACCACGCTGGGCTCAAGGTCCTCGGGGAAGCCGCCCTGGACCGGCGCCGGCTGCTTGACAGGCGGATCGGCCTGGCTGGTGGAGCCGTCCGGTTTTTCCTTCACCGGCACGCGCGGGGCAACCGGTGCCGGTGCGGCGGCGGGCACGGGTTCGGCGGCAGCTTCGGCTCGGGCCTCGGGCTTGGGCGGCGCGGGCGGCTGCGGATACAGATGCGGCTGCAGCTGCGGCAGCAGGGTTTTCAGGATCTGCGCGGTGAGCGAACTGGTAAAGCCGAACTGCCCGGCCTGCTCGCCCTGCACCAGTGCCGTCAGCGTGCCGAAGTAACGGTCGCCCAGATAGAAGACAAAGGTGGCGGTGCGGTTGACCACGCGCGATTCGAGCAGCTGGCCCCCCTTGCCGTAGCGCTCGAAGCGGTGGTCGCCGGTGCCGGTCTTGCCGCCGATGGTGAGCGGCTGGCCGTCGGACGTCTTGAGCGCGCCGGCGAGACGCGCGGCGGTGCCGCCTTCGACCACCAGCGCCAGCGCACGGCGCACGGTTTGCGCCACTTCGGCCGGCATCAGGCGTTCGCCCCGGACGGGCTTGCGCGACAAGCGGGTGTCGTAGGGCGTGTCGGGGGCGAAGTGCAGCCCGCTGACGCTCACCAGCGGCGCGCGCACGCCGTCGTTGACCAGGATGCTCATCAGCTCGGCCAGCGCGGCGGGGCGGTCGCCCGAGCTGCCGATCGAGGTCGCGTACGAGGGCGTGATGTTGTCGAACGGGTAGCCCAGGCGTTTCCAGTCGCGCAGCAGGCCGTCGAAGGCCTCGACTTCGAGCAGGCTCTGGATGCGGATGTCCTGCGCATTCTTGCGGCTGGTCTTGAACAGCCAGTCGTAGACTTCGAGGCGTATCCCGGTGCCGGACTCGTACAGGGTCTTGAGGTCGGTTTGCGGCGCGTCGCGCAGGGTTTTCACCACCCACAGTTCCAGCGGGTGTATCTGCGTGATGTAGCCGCGGTCGGCCAGGCTGTAGGCCTCGGGCGCATGGGCCTGGTACAGCGACTTGAGCGTTTCCGGACTGAGGCCGGCGCTGGCGGGCACATGGGCGCGCAAGGCGTCCACATAGGCTTCAAGTTTCGCCTGCGGTTCCAGATAGCGGAACGCCGAGGAGAAGCGGCGCGGGTTGCCGCGAACGCGCGCGTACAGATCCTCCGCCATCTGCGCCGCGGTCTGGCTCTTGTGGCGCTGGTAGAAACGGTTGATGAACTGGCGGCCTTCCTGGTCGACGAAGCGTGCGAGGTAGGTTTCCCTGAGCGGATTGCTGGCGTCATCCAGAATGCGTGCCGCCGCTCCCGGCGTGCTGCTGGCGTAATGCCGCACGATGTCGCGCATGATGCGGATGTAGACCAGGTTGACCGAGTTCCTGGTGGCCTCCCAGACGTCCATCACGCGGCCGTTGTCCTTGGGATCGAAGTTGGCGAAGTTGTGCAGGCCGCCGCCGGTAAAGAAGGTTTCCGGCGAAGCCGAATACGGGCGGCGCATCGCGGCGTCGAGGGTGACAGCCAGCGTTTCGCCGCGATTCTCGACGAGACGTTCGGCCACCCACTGCGCCAGCACGTCGCGCTGCGGCTGGGCTTGCTGCGCGAGCGCGGCGGCATCAAGCGCCCGATATTGAGCGTGCAGCCGCGCAATGATTTCCAGGTAGGTGACCAGGGTGCGCAGCTTGGCGGTGGAGCCGAGGTCGAGCCGCGCCTGACTGTTGATGTCGAAGGGCTGGTTGAGGTTGTCGGCCTGGACACGCAGCAGATTGCCTCGCGGTGTTTTTTCATACAGCGTGAAACTGTAGATCACGCTGCCCAGCGGGTTGTCGGGGCTCAGCAGGCGATGCCCGATCAGGCCCGACGCGGCGGCGGCTTCGGGCCTGGCCAGGCTTTGCAGATAGTGGCTGACGATTTTCTGCGCCGGCTGGTTGATGGTGGTGTCGACCTGCAGGTCGAGCCGGTCGAGATCGTACAGGCGCGGCTCGCCCAGCAGCGCGGCGACGCGGATGCGCTGCGCGTTGATGGCCTTCTGGTCGACGAAGCGCAGCGGCGGCGGATCGGTGCGTTGGCTGGTCGTGCGCAGCCTGACCTGCTTGGCCTGATCGGCCATTTCGCGCGAAATCAGGTTGGCGTTGGCCAGCAGATCGAGGTGGTCGTCGGTCAGCGCATCGAGCGCTTTGCGGTTGGCGGCCAGATAGTACGAGGGGCGGCGTTCCGCCACGATCAGCGACAGCGCATGCTTCAGCGCGCTGGCATACGATTCCACGCGGGCTTTAGCCCGTAGTGGATCGGAGTCCTTTAGGGCATAGGCGGTGTCGGCGGCGGAAGGTTTCTTGGCGGACGCCCCTGTGCCTTTGCGCCCTCCCGGGCGCTTCGGGTCGCCCTTCAGCCCGTCAGGCTGCTTCAGGATGCGGTTGATTTCTGCAAAATCGAGTCCGTACCAGGCCCACAGCCCATCGCCGATGCCGTTGACCTCGCCGAATCGCGGCGCGGCGGCAAGGGGGACGGTGTTGAGATAGGCCATCACCGTCTTCTTGCGCATCGGCAGCGTGTTGGCGCCTTCAAGATAGGCGCGCAGGCTGGCGGTGCCCATCTGGCGCAGCTTCTCGCCCATGCTGCTGGTGAGCCCTTCCGGCGAATGGCGGTATTTTTCGATCTGCGTCGGCAGGGTGCTGCCGCCCGGCACGTTGCGATTGGTATCGATCAGGCTGATGCCCTTTTCGAGCAGCGCCTGCGCCAGCCGGTCCCATTCCACCGCCGGGTTGCGGGTGGGGTACTGCTCGGTCAACAGCTCGCGATTCTCGATGTGGAGCAGGGCGTCCACCAGCACCTTGGGGATATCTTCAAAGCGGCCGTATGCCCGCGTCGGATACAGCGCCTGGTATAGCAGCTTGCCGTCGCTGTCGAGCAGGCTCAAGCCGGCCTGGTCCTTCTCGTGATAGGGCAGGAACAGCCCAAGGTCGGCCACGCGCGACATCTGGATGCTGATCCTGGCCTGCCGGTCGACCTGCCAGCCTGCCTTGTCCAGCCGCGCCAGGTAATCCGGCAGCTTGCTGTAGCCCAGGCGCACGTCGTAAGGCCCCTGGCCCGGGTAGCGGATGCGATCGGACGGCCCCGGCCGGATTTGCCAGGTCATCTTCTGCGCGGTCCTGGCGAGGTATTTGGCTTCAAGCGCCGACGACAGCAGTTCCCAGGCAATCAGCCCGACCAGCCCGAGGGTCAGCAGCAGGATGCCGAAGCCGATGAGGATGCGGCGCGGAATTTTATGCACGTCCTAGACCCAGTCGCGTGCGGTCAGAAAGTCAGTGTACAGCTGCGCTTCGGGCGTGCCGGGCGCGGGCTGCCAGTCGTAGCGCCATTTCACGATCGGCGGCAGCGACATCAGGATGGACTCGGTGCGCCCGCCCGACTGCAGGCCGAACAGAGTGCCGCGGTCGTACACCAGGTTGAATTCGACATAGCGCCCGCGCCGGTAGGCCTGGAAATCGCGCTCGCGCTCGCCGTAGGGAATGTCC
Source organism: uncultured Gammaproteobacteria bacterium (assembly GCA_947085345.1). Taxonomy (GTDB): domain Bacteria; phylum Pseudomonadota; class Gammaproteobacteria; order Burkholderiales; family Thiobacillaceae; genus Thiobacillus. The sequence goes on from CAMTWC010000117.1 coordinate 5,921, forward strand.
TGGCGGCGTTCGAGGATGGGCAGGTAGGCGGCGAGGAAGGCGTCGCCCACGCTTTTCGTCATGGCGAACGCGTGATCGAAACCGCCTTCTGAAAAATCGTCGAAGAACACGCCGCCGATGCCGCGCGGCTCGTTGCGGTGCTTGAGGAAGAAATAGCGGTCGCACCATTCCTTGAAGCGCGGATGCAGCTCCAGGCCGAAGGGATCGAGCGCGTGCTTGCAGGTGGCATGAAAGTGGCGGGCGTCTTCCTCGAAGCCATAGTAGGGCGTGAGATCCATGCCGCCGCCGAACCACCACACCGGATCCTCGCCATCCTTCATCGCGACGAAGCAGCGCACGTTCATGTGCACCGTCGGGGCGTAGGGATTCTTCGGGTGCAGCACCAGCGAGACGCCCATCGCTTCCCAGCGCCGTCCGGCAAGTTCGGGACGGTGCGCGCTGGCCGAAGGCGGCAGCTGGCTGCCCAGCACGTGCGAGAAGTTCACCCCGCCGCGCTCCAGCACATTGCCCTCTTCGATCAGCCGGGAGACGCCACCGCCGCCTTCGGGACGCTCCCAGGCGTCGGTGCGGAAGGGCAGGCCGTCGGCGCGTTCGAACGCGCCGACGATGCGGACCTGCAGGTCGAGCAGCCAGGTTTTGATGGAAGCGGTATCGATAACGGTGGCAGACATCAGGGGCGAAGGACGGTTCCGGTTGCGAGGTCGATCAGGGTGGACGGGCGGCGGCGCTGACCGATGCGGCCATCGATCACGCGCATCTGCGTACCGAATATTCTGCGGCATTCCGCCGCGGTTTTGGCAGGTTTTTTGCCGCTTCTGTTGGCGCTGGTGGAGACCAGCGCCATGCCGAGGCGGCGGCACAGGCGCGCAGCATCTGGATGGGCCGTCACCCGCACTGCGATGGTGGGGCGTCCGCCGGTGAGCAGGGGCGGGCAGGCGGCTGACGCCGGCACCACCCAGGTAACGGGGCCGGGCCAGCAGCGCTGCATGCGCGCGCGGTCGGCCGGACTCAAGGCGTGGATAAAGGGCTGCAGGCGTTTGAAGTGGTCGGCGATCAAGAGCAGGCCCTTGGCGGCGCTGCGGCCCTTCAGCCGGATGAGCCGCGCAAGCGCGCGCGGATTGCGCGGGTCGCAGCCGAGGCCGTAGCAGGATTCGGTCGGGTAGGCGATCAAGCCGCCGCGCCGCAGATAGGCCCGCAAGCTTAACGCCTCACCCCTCACTCCTTACGCCTCACTTCTTTCGATCGAGCGCGCGCCAGCCGATGTCGCGACGGAATTGCATGCCGTCGAAATGGATGCCGGCCACGGCTTCGTAGGCGCGCTTCTGCGCCATGCGCACGCTGTCGCCGAGCGCGGTCACCGCCAGCACGCGGCCACCGCTCACCACGGTGAGGCCGTCCTGCGTGGCGGTGCCGGCGTGGAACACGTGCAGGTCTTCGGCAGCGGCCGGCAGCGGGCCGATGACGGCGCCCTTCTGCGGCGCGTCGGGGTAGCCGGCGGCGGCGAGCACCACGGCGAGCGCGGTGCGGCGGTCCCATTCGACTTCGATCCGGTCGAGCCTGCCGTTGACGGCGGCTTCCACCAGGGCGACGAGGTCGGACTTCAGCCGCATCATGATCGGCTGGGTCTCCGGGTCGCCCATGCGGCAGTTGAATTCCAGCACCCTGGGTGCGCCATCCAGGCCGACCATGATGCCGGCGTAGAGAAAGCCGGTGTAGCGGATGCCGTCGGCGGCCATGCCTTCGACGGTGGGGTGGATCACCTCGCGCATGATGCGCGCGTGCAGCTCCGGGGTGACCACCGGCGCCGGCGAATACGCACCCATGCCGCCGGTGTTGGGGCCGGTGTCGCCGTCGCCCAGACGCTTGTGGTCCTGGCTGGAGGCGAGCGCCAGCACGTGTTCGCCGTCGACCATGACGATGAAGCTGGCTTCCTCGCCGATGAGGCATTCCTCGATCACCACGCGGTGCCCGGCCTCGCCCAGGCTGTTGCCGGCGAGCATGGCGTCGACCGCGGCGTGCGCTTCCTCCGCCGTGGCGGCGACCACCACGCCCTTGCCGGCGGCGAGGCCGTCGGCCTTCACCACGATGGGCGCGCCGTGTTGATCGATGTAGGCATGCGCCGCGGCGGCATCGGTGAAGGTGCCGAAGGCCGCGGTGGGAATGCCGTGGCGCGCCATGAACTGCTTGGCGAAATCCTTCGAGCTTTCGAGCTGGGCGGCGGCCTGGGTCGGGCCGAAAATCTTCAGCCCGGCGGCGCGGAAGGCGTCGACCACGCCGGCCGCCAGCGGCGCTTCCGGGCCGACCACGGTGAACGCGATGTCGGGATCGCGGCGGACGAATTCGACCAGCGAGGGAATCTCGGTCAGCGGCACGTTGACCAAGCCGTCCTCGGTTGCCGTACCGCCGTTGCCGGGCGCGACAAAAACCCGCGAGACGCGGGGAGATTGCGCGAGCTTCCACGCCAGTGCGTGTTCGCGTCCGCCGGAGCCGATGACAAGAATCTTCATGGTGAGGTGAGGTGTTAGGGGTGAGGGGTCAGGACGTGGTGCGGGGAGGTCGCGCTGGGTTGGGGAATCCTCCTCACCCCTCACGCCTATCCCCTTACCGGCACGTCAGTGCCTGAAATGCCGCGTCCCGGTGAACACCATCGCGATGCCGTGCTCGTTGGCCGCGGCGATGACTTCGTCGTCGCGCATCGAGCCGCCGGGCTGGATCACCGCCTTGATGCCCGCTGCCGCGGCCTGGTCGATGCCGTCGCGGAAGGGGAAGAAGGCGTCGGACGCCATCACCGAGCCGGGCACCGGCAGGCCGGCGTGCTCGGCCTTGATGGCGGCGATGCGCGCCGAGTTGACGCGGCTCATCTGTCCGGCGCCGACGCCGATGGTCATGCGGTCCTTCGCATACACAATCGCATTGGACTTGACGAACTTGGCGACGCGCCAGGCGAACAGGAGGTCGTCCATTTCCTGGGCGCCTGGCGCGCGGTCGGTGACGGTCTTCAGCTCGCCGTGCAGCAGCACGTCGGCGTCCTGCACCAGGAGGCCGCCGGCGACGCGCTTCATGTCGAGTTGGGCGATGCTGCCTGTCCACTGGCCGCATTCGAGCAGGCGCACGTTCTTCTTCGCGGCGACCGCGGCGGAGGCTTCGGGGCTGACTTCGGGGGCGATGATGACTTCGACGAACTGGCGCTCGACAATGGCTTGTGCCGTTGCGCCGTCGAGCCGGCCGTTGAAGGCGATGATGCCGCCGAAGGCTGATTCGGGGTCGGTCTGGTAGGCGCGGTTGTAGGCGTCCAGCAGATTCGCACCGTAGGCGACGCCGCACGGATTGGCGTGCTTGACGATGACGCAGGCGGGCGCCGCGTCGAACAGCTTCACGCATTCGAGTGCGGCGTCGGTGTCGGCGATGTTGTTGTAGGAGAGTTCCTTGCCCTGGAGCTGGCGCGCCGTCGCAATGGAGCCGGCGGGGGCCTTGGCCTCGACGTAGAAGGCGCCGGCCTGGTGCGGGTTCTCGCCGTAGCGGCAGGTCTGCGCGCGGGTGAACTGGAGGTTCAGCTTCTCGCCGAAGGCCTCGCGCTCGTTCTTTTCGTTGAGCGCGGTCAGGTAGTTGCTGATGGCGCCGTCGTATTCGGCGGTGTGGGAAAACGCCTTCTTCGCCAGATTGAAGCGGGTGGCGTCGGTCAGCACGCCGCCGTTGGCCTGCATTTCGGTGACCAGCGCCGGGTAGTCGGCGGGGTCGGTGACGATGGCGACATGGCGGTAGTTCTTGGCCGACGAGCGCACCATCGCCGGGCCGCCGATATCGATGTTCTCGATCGCGTCGTCGAGCGTGTGCGGTTTCGACACCGTGGCGACGAAGGGATAGAGGTTCACGCACACCAGGTCGATGGTGCCCATGCCGTGCTTCTCCATGGTGGCGACGTGGTCCGCAAGGTCGCGCCGCGCCAGGATGCCGCCGTGCACCTTGGGATGCAGGGTCTTGACCCGGCCGTCGAGCATTTCCGGAAAGCCGGTGTATTCGGCAACGTCGATCACCGCGAGGCCGGCATCGCGCAGCGCCTTGGCGGTGCCGCCGGTGGACAGCAGTTCGACGCCGTCATCGGCGAGCGCGCGGGCGAATTCGACGAGGCCGGTTTTATCCGACACGGAGAGCAAGGCACGTTGAATGGTCATGATGGGTTTCAGTCGGAGAGGCCGTGTTCGCGCATTTTCTTGCGCAGGGTGTTGCGGTTGATACCGAGCATGTCGGCCGCGCGCGTCTGGTTGCCTTCGGCGCGGTCGAGGATGTAGGCCAGCAGGGGTTTTTCCACCGCGCTCAGCACCATGTTGTAGATCTCGTTCGGCGTTTCGCCGTCGAGGTCCTTGAAATAGCGATTGAGCGACCGCCGCATGCAGGCGGCGATTTCGTTTTCTTCGATCATGTTGAAGTTCCCCTTTATGCCGCGAGCCGTGAGGCCGGCGCCATGTCTTCCGCGTTATTGTTGTCGTGGCCGGTTTCATAGCGCAGGCGGTTGTCGGCGCGCGCTGCCTGGGCAAAGTACTCGTTGACCGCGGAAAGCTGTTCGGCCACCGAGTCCAGCCGGTTCATGGTGTGGCGGAAGGCGCTGCTGCCGACCAGCCCGCGGGTGTACCAGGAAATGTGCTTGCGCGCCACGCGCACCCCGGTGACGTCGCCATAGAACGCATAGAGGTCGTGGATGTGCTCGAGCAGCATGGCGTGGATTTCCGCCACTTCCGGCTGCGGCAGATGCTCGCCGGTGGCGAGGAAATGCTCGATCTCGCGGAATATCCACGGGCGGCCCTGCGCGGCGCGGCCGATCATCACGGCGTCGGCGCCGGTGTATTCGAGGACGTGCTGCGCCTTTTCCGGCGTGGTGATGTCGCCGTTGGCGATCACCAAAATCTTCGCCTCGGCCTTCACCGCGCGGAGGGTGTCGTATTCGGCCTCGCCGCTGTAACCGCAGGCGCGGGTGCGGCCGTGCATCGCCAGCGCCTGCACGCCGGCGTTCTCGGCGATTTTGAGGATGCTGAGCGCATTCCTGTGCTCGCGATCCCAGCCGGTGCGGATTTTCAGCGTCACCGGGACTTCGGGAACCGCCTTCACCACGGCATCGAGAATGCGTCCGACCAGCGCTTCGTCCTGCAGCAGGGCCGAGCCTGCCATCACGTTGCACACCTTCCTGGCCGGGCAGCCCATGTTGATGTCGATGATCTGCGCGCCGCGGTCGACGTTGTGGCGCGCGGCTTCCGCCATCATTGCCGGGTCGGCGCCGGCGATCTGCACGCTGATCGGGTCGACCTCGCCCTCGTGGTTGGCGCGCCGCGCGGTCTTGGCCGAGCCGTACAAGAGCGAGTTCGACGTCACCATCTCGGACACCGCCATGCCCGCGCCCAGCTTCTTGCAAAGCTGGCGGAATGGCCGATCGGTCACCCCGGCCATGGGGGCGACGATCAGGCGGTTCTTGAGGAGGTGGCTGCCGATGCGCATAAGGGATCGCATTTTACCCGCGTCGCGGGTCTCGACCAAGCCGGAAAAAATTACTTTTGTACTGGCAGCCTGTTGCCGCAGTGGCTATCGTTAATTGAGCAATATTTCATCGATAAATACAGGGGGAAGCATGGGTTTCATGTCGGAATTCAAGGAGTTCGCGGTCAAGGGCAATGCCATGGACCTGGCAGTTGGCGTCATTATCGGCGCCGCCTTCGGCAAGATCGTCGAGTCCATCGTCAACGATCTCATCATGCCGGTCGTCGGCGCGCTGTTCGGCGGCTTTGACTTTTCCAACCTGTTCATTGCGCTCGGCGGCGTGCCGGAAGGTGTGGCGACGACGCTGGCCGAGGTCAGGAAAGCCGGCGTGCCGGTGTTCGCCTACGGCAGCTTCCTCACCATCCTGCTCAATTTCATCATTCTGGCGTTCATCGTCTTCGTCATCGTCAAGCAGATCAACCGGCTGAAGAAGGAAGCGCCGCCTGCGGCGCCGGCCTCACCGCCGGAAGACATCGTGCTGCTGCGCGAAATTCGGGACAGCCTGCAAAAATAAGGCACCGCGTGTTGCGCAGGCGCAACCCGGCGGCTAATTTGTAAGTTGGATGGTCCGGTGTTGGGCGTCTGACCGAAGGGGCGACAGATACAATCGTATTATTCGTCCCCTGGCCGATTCAGGCGGATGCGCGGTTTCCTTTTTGCTACACGGGAGTATTCAAATGAAGCGAACACATGCAGTATGGCTGCTGGCAAGTCTGGTCATGCTGGGCGGCGCAAGCGCCCAGGCGGCCGAGATGCCGGAGCGAGAACTGGGGCTGCTGCTGGGCGGCGGCTGGGCAGACGAAAATCTGGTCGGCGGCAAGGACAATGAAGTCAATCCGTTGTTCGGCCTGCGCTACGGCCAGCGCCTGAACGACAATTTCAATTTCTTCGGCGACCTGGTGTACGGCCCCTATGACGGCAACCGCGCCGGCGTGGGCGATGCGGATGTCACCACGCTGCGCGGCGGCCTCGAATGGCTGCTCTCCAGGCAGCAGAGATACAACTGGTTTCTCTCCGGCGGCCTGGGCCTGATGAACGTCAACACCGACAGCGGGCCTGACTTCACTCGCCCGATGGCTTCGCTGGGCCTTGGGCAGGCCTGGGAAGTGGGCGCCAACGATGCCTTCCGCTGGGAAGTGCGCGCTGACCAGTCGTTCGGCAACGACACGCTGCCGAATGCCGGCCTGACCAACTTCCAGGCGCTGCTGGGGTATTCCTGGGGCCTCGGTGCGCCGCTGGATTCCGACGGCGACGGCGTGGCCAACCGCCAGGACCAGTGCCCCAACACGCCGAAAGGTGCGAAGGTCGACGCCAGGGGCTGCCCGCTTGATTCCGACGGCGACGGCGTGTTCGACGGTCTCGACAAGTGCCCCGACACGCCGGCCGGCGTGAAGGTTAACGCCGACGGCTGCCCGCTGGATTCCGACGGCGACGGCATCCCTGACTACCTGGACAAGTGCCCGACCGTTCCCGCACCCGGCACGGCCGATGGCTGCCCGTCCAAGGTGGTCGAGCCCGAGCCGGCCCCGGCCGCTGAGCCTGCAGCGCCCCGCAAGCTGACGCTGGAAGGGGTGAACTTCGACAGCGACAGCGCCAGGCTGCGCCCGGAATCGCTCGCGATCCTGGACAACGCGGCGGCCACGCTGAAGGAATGGGGCGAGGTCAAGGTTGAGGTGGCGGGGCACACCGATTCGGTCAACTCCGACGCCTACAACCTCAGGCTGTCGCAACGCCGCGCCGAAGCCGTGCGCGCCTACCTGATCAAGCGGGGCGTCGCGGCGGATCGCCTGACCGCCAAGGGCTACGGCGAATCCAGTCCGGTGGCCGACAACAAGACCGCCGCCGGCCGCTACAAGAACCGCCGCGTGGAACTGGTTCCGCAGCAGTAAGCGGAATTGTGCAAATAAAAACGGGCGCCGTGGCGCCCGTTTTTATTGCCTGTTGCGCTGTGCTGTTGACGGGCTCAGTGCGCCGCCTCCCAGTTGCTGCCGGAACCCACGCCCACCCGCAAGGGCACCTTGAGCGCGGCGACGTTGCACATGTGCGCTGGCAGTTCGGCGCGCACGCGGTCGAGTTCGCTTTCGGGCACTTCAAGAATCAGTTCATCGTGTACTTGCAATAACAAACGGCTGGCCAGGTTTTCCTGGTCGAGCCAGCCCTGCACCGCAATCATCGCCAGCTTGATGAGGTCGGCCGCGGTGCCCTGCATCGGCGCGTTGATGGCGGCGCGCTCGGCACCCTGGCGGCGCTGCGGATTTCTGGCGTTGATTTCGGGCAGGTACAGCCGGCGGCCGAACACGGTCTCGACGTAGCCCTGGCTGCGCGCGGCCTCGCGCGTGCGCTGCATGTAGTCGGCCACGCCGGGGTAGCGCGCGAAGTAGCGGTCGATCCAGGCCTGCGCGGCGGCGCGTTCCAGGTTGAGCTGGCTGGCGAGACCGAACGCCGACATGCCGTAGATCAGGCCGAAGTGGATGACCTTGGCCATGCGCCGCTGCTCGGCGTTGACGGCATCGAGCGGCACGCCGAACACCTCGGCGGCGGTGGCGGTGTGGATGTCCAGATCGTTGGCAAATGCGTGCAGCAGGCCCGCGTCGTCCGACAGATGGGCCATGATGCGCAACTCGATCTGCGAATAGTCGGCCGACACCAAAACGTGCCCCGGCGGCGCGATGAAGGCCTCGCGGATGCGGCGGCCCTCGGCGGTGCGCGCGGGGATGTTCTGCAGGTTGGGGTCGGCGCTCGACAGCCGTCCGGTCACCGCGGTCGCCTGCGAATAGCTGGTGTGCAGGCGACCGGTTTGCGGGTGGACCATCTGCGGCAGCTTGTCGGTGTAGGTCGACTTCAGCTTGGCCATGCCGCGATAGTCGAGGATCGCGCGCGCGATGGGGTGGTCGAGTGCCAGCTGCTCCAGCGTTTCCTCGTCGGTGGACGGCGCGCCGCCGGGGGTCTTCTTGACGACCGGCAGGCCCTTTTGCACAAAGAGGATGTCGCCGATCTGCTTGGGCGAGCCGAGGTTGAACGGCTGCCCGGCTTCCTGGTAGGCGCGCTGTTCCAGTTCCAGCATCTTCCTGCCGAGCTCGCCGCTTTGCACCGCGAGCAGGTTGCGGTCGAGCAGCACGCCGGTGCGCTCCATGCGAAAGAGTATCTCGGCCACCGGCAGTTCGATGCTGCGATAAACGAAAGCCAGCTTGTCGGAGGCCGCGATCTTCGGGGCCAGCGCATCGCGCACGCGCAGGGTGACGTCGGCGTCTTCCGCCGCGTATTCGCTGGCGCGCTCGATGTCGACTTGTTCAAAGCCGATGCGCGACGCACCCTTGCCGGTGACGTCGTCGTAGCTGATCGTTGTCAGGCCAAGATGGCGCGACGCCAGGTTGCCGAGCTCGTGCGACTGGTGGGCTTCGAGCACGTAGGACTGCAGCAGCGTGTCGTCGACCACGCCGCCGAGCGTAATGCCGTAGTTGGCAAATACATGGCGGTCGTACTTGAGGTGCTGGCCGACGATTCTGGGTTCGCGGTTTTCCAGCAGCGGCTTGAGCCGGGCTAGCACGGCGGCACGGTCGAGCTGCGCGGGCGCGCCGGCATAGTGATGCGCCAGCGGCAGGTAGGCCGCCTCGCCGTGGCCGACGGCGAACGACATCCCGACCAGCTCGGCCTGCATCGCGTTGAGGCTGGTGGTTTCGGTGTCGAGCGCGAAGGCCGGCGCCGCTTCGAGTTTGGCGATCCAGGCGTCGAGCGCGGCTTCGGTCAGGATCGTTTCGTAGCAGGCGCGATGCCCGCCGCTGCAGCCCTGTTCCGGCTCGGCGGGGGCGCCTGTGGCGGCCGCATCGAGTTCGCGCAGCCAGGTGCGGAACTCGTAGCGCTCAAACAGCGACCGCAGCGCATCGGTATCGCGCGGCTTCAGGACGAGATCGTCGAAATCGAAGGGCAGCGCCACATCGGTCTTGATGGTGAGCAGCACGCGCGCCTGCGGCAGCCAGTCGCGGGCGGCGCGCAGGTTGTCGCCGACCACGCCCTTGATCTCATCCGCATGCGCCAGCAGGTTGTCGAGCGTGCCGTATTCCGTGAGCCACTTGACCGCGGTCTTGGGGCCGCACTTGGCGACGCCCGGCACATTGTCGACGGCGTCGCCGACCAGGGTGAGGTAGTCGATGATGCGCTCGGGCGGCACCCCGAACTTGGCAGCGACACCGGCTTCGTCGAGCGTCTCCGCGCTCATGGTGTTGACCAGCGTCACGTGGTCGTCGACCAGTTGCGCCATGTCCTTGTCGCCGGTGGAGACGATGCTGTGGATGCCCTGTCGCGCGGCGTGCTGTACCAGGGTGCCGATCACGTCGTCGGCCTCGACCCCGTCGATGACGACGAGCGGCCAGCCTTCAGCGCGGATCGCCTGGTGCAGCGGCTCGATCTGGCAGCGCAAGTCATCCGGCATGGCGGGGCGGTGGGCCTTGTAGTCGGGATACAGATCGTCGCGGAAGGTCTTGCCCTTCGCGTCGAACACGCAGGCGATATAATCAGCCGCGTAGTCCTTCCGCAGTTTGTGCAGCATGGAGAGCACGCCCTTGATCGCATTGGTCGGTTCGCCTGCCGAATTGCGCAGGTCGGGCAGCGCATGAAACGCGCGATACAGGTAGGACGAGCCGTCCACCAATAACAGGATTTTCCTGGGCTGGCTTACACTGGGCTGGTTCAAACTAAGATCGTTCACGAGGCGCTCGAAAATGCACTTTGATAAATTGCCTGCCGCCGCCGACCCCGGGCGCACCGCCGAGATTAATTATTCGGCGCGCGAGTCGTGGCGGATGCTGGGGATTATGGCAGAGTTCGTCGAGGCGACCGAACGGCTGGCGTCCATCCGTCCGGCGGTATCGATCTTCGGCAGCTCCCGCACGCCGCCCGGCCATGCGTATTACACGCTGACCGAAGAGATTGCGCGCAAGCTGTCCGATGCGGGGTTTTCGGTCGTTTCCGGCGGCGGCCCCGGCATCATGGAAGCCGCCAACAAGGGCGCGTATTTCGGCAAATCGCCCAGCGTCGGCCTCAACATCCAGCTGCCGCACGAACAGACCTCCAATGCGTATCAGGACATCAGCCAGACTTTTCAGCACTTTTTCGCGCGCAAGGTCATGTTCGTCAAATTCGCCGCGGCCTATGTCGTCATGCCCGGCGGCTTCGGCACCCTGGACGAGCTGTTCGAGGCGCTGACCCTGGTGCAGACCGGGAAAATCGCGCCCATTCCCATCATCCTGGTCGGCTCGACCTTCTGGGCGGGGCTGGCCGACTGGGTGAAGACCAGGATGATGGATGAAGGCATGATTTCACCCGGCGACATCGACCTCATGCGTATCATCGACAAACCCGAGGAGGTGGTCGAGGCCATCTTCAGCCATTATGAGAAACGCGGCTTCATGCCGTCGCTGGCCGAGCGCGAGATCCAGCTCAACCTGTGAATCTCGGGCCTGCCTTCCGCCACGCTAAAAATCCGTCTTCTGGAGCCTGCCATGCGCTACCCCGTTTTGCTGTTGACCCTGATGCTGAGCGGCCTCGCTGTTGCCGCCACCCCCTCCGGGCATCCGCCCGAACTGAAACCGGTGCCCGATGGCGCGCCGGGCCCGGACGACGCGCCGCCGGTGACGATCAAGCCGAGCAGCCAGGGGCGCGTCGTCGAATACCGCGCCAACGGCAGACTTTACATGCTGAAGGTCATCCCCAAGGTCGGCAAGCCGTATTACCTGATCGACCAGCGGGGCGACGGCCAGTTCGCCCGGCAGGACACCCTCGATTCCGGATTGCGGCCGCCGATGTGGGTGATCAAGGAGTTCTGAGTCTTTGCATGCGCGTCGGTTAAAATCGGCCGCATGACGACCGCTTCCAATCAAGACATCCCGCGCAAGGTCGCGGCCAGCCAGGGTTTCCAGTGGGTGGCCGCAGGCTTTCGCCTGTATCGCAAGAATCCCCTGTTGCTGTCCGCCGCCTTTGGCCTGCTGTTCGGCGTGGTGATGGCGCTCGGCCTGATCCCCGTAGTGGGCGGTTCGCTGTCGGAATTGGCCTCCCCCCTGATGGTGGCCGGCTTCATGGCGGCGTATCGCGCGCTGGACGAGGGCCGCGAGCTTGAACTGCCGAATTTTCTGGCCGGGGTGCAGGGCCCCGCGATTCCGCTGATGGCCGTCGGCGCGGTGCAGCTGCTGGGCACCCTGCTGATCGGCAAGATCATGCTCGGCATGGGGTTCGACCCGCAGGCGGTGATGACGGCGGCGCAATCCCAAAAAGCCCCGGCCGAAATGCAGGCGATCCTGAATCAGGCCATGCCGGCACTATTCACCGGGCTGTTGTTGTTCACCCCGCTCATCATGGCCACCTGGTTTGCCCCGGCGCTGATCCTGTTCGGCGGCGCCCGTCCAGCCACCGCGCTGGGGGTGAGCCTCAAGGCCGTCGCCAAAAACTGGGCGGCGATGCTGGTGAACGGCTTGACGCTGGGCGCAGTGCTGTTTCTGGCTGCGCTGGTGCCGATGCTGCTTGGCCTCTTGGTGGTGATGCCGGTGCTGTTCGGCTCGCTGTATGCGTCGTATCAGGCGATATTCGCGGTGTGGGCGGACGAGCCCGTGCCGGCTCAGGCAGGCGACAACTTGGCGTAAGCCAGCGCCAGCCACTTGGTCCCGGCGTCGCGGAATTTCACCTGCACCCGCGCGTCAGACCCGCGCCC
>CAMTWC010000118.1:0-28978 GCA_947085345.1 uncultured Gammaproteobacteria bacterium
GACGTAGATCCGACAGGCGACACGATGCACGAAACCAAGCTCGCCGGGGCAGTTTGCCCAGTCGCCAGGAACCGCCGGATGCGGAACCGCATGTCCGGTGGTGTGAGAGGACGGCGGGGGTCACTCCGCCCCCTGCTCGATTGCAATTTTAGGGTATCGGGAAATCGAAACCCCACGCCATGTAAAATTCGGCAGGTGCATACCCGACCCCACAAAGCGCTGTTCCAGCTGCTGCGCCGTCTGTCCGACGGCCGTTTTCATTCGGGTCAGGCGCTGGCAGCGGAGTTTGGTCTTTCCCGCGCCAGCATCTTCAATGTTGTTGCCCAGGCTGAAACTATGGGGCTGACGATCCACGCGGTGCGCGGACGCGGCTACCGCCTGCCCGAACCCATCGAGTGGCTGGATGGCGGCGCGGTCGCGCAGCACCTGGGCCCCGCTGCGAGCGCCTACACGATCCATATCCTGGACAGCGTGGACTCGACCAACACGGCCTTGATGACCGCTGCCTTGAACGGCGCAGCGGACGGCACCCTATACTGCAGCGAGCATCAGCAGTCCGGCAAGGGTCGGCGCGGCCGTCAGTGGCATTCGGTGCCGGGCGGCAGCCTGACGTTTTCGGTCTTATGGCGCTTCGACAATGGTCTGCAGTCGCTGGCAGGCCTGAGCCTGGCCGTGGGGCTGGCGATTGCGCGCGCAGTCAACCGCCACAGCCGCCACCCGGCGCGTTTGAAGTGGCCCAACGATGTGCTGGTGGACTATCGCAAGCTGGCCGGAATCCTGGTCGAGGTGCAGGGCGACATGAACGGGGCTGCCTTCGCCGTGGTCGGCATCGGGCTCAACGTCCGGCTGAACGAGGCGCAGCGCGATGCGGTCGATCAGGCCGTGGTCGATCTGACCGAGATGGGCGTGACGGTGGGCCGTAACCGGTTGCTCGCCGACTGCCTGCTGGAATTGCATGCGGTATTGACCCTGTTCCGCCAGCACGGATTCGCCGCTTTGCGCGCGGACTGGCTGGCGCTGGATGCATATGCGGGGAAGCCGGTGGCGCTGAGCTTGCCGGATGCGCGCAAGGTTCAGGGCGTGGCGTCGGGGGTCGACGAAACGGGCGCATTCCTGCTGCGCGACGCCGCTTCGAGCCTGATCCCCTACAGCGGCGGGGAAATCAGCCTGCGTCTGGAGACAGGTCGATGAACAGGCGGCTATTGATCGATGCCGGAAACTCGACCCTCAAATGGGCCGTGGTTGAAGCGGGGCAGTGGCGCGCTCAGGGCAGGAGCGACTACACGGATTGGACAAGCCTGACGGCCGAACTGACAACCGGCATCGGCTGCTATATCGCCAGCGTGACCGACCCCGCGCGCGAGCAGCAGCTTGCCGCGTTGCTGGACGAGGCGGGAATCGCCCCGACCTGGCTGAAGGCCGAGATGCGTTTTGCCGACCTGCAAAACACCTACCAGAATCCTCAGCAACTGGGCGTGGATCGCTGGATGGGTCTGATTGCCGCACGCCAGCGCACGCGCGAACCGGTACTGGTGGTGTCGGCCGGGACCGCGATGACGGTGGATGCACTGGCGGCCGACGGGGTGTTCCTGGGCGGCGTGATCGTGCCCGGCGTCACCCTGATGCGACAGGCGCTGCGTCAAGGGACGGCGCAGATAGCCGACGCGGCAGGGGAGTGGCAGGCGTTTCCGCGCAACACGGCCGATGCGGCGCAGAGCGGGATCGTGGCGGCGCTGTGCGGCGCCATTCGGCTGCAGCATGCGCGTCTGGCTGAAGCAAGCCATGCGGCGCCGATCTGCCTGCTGACGGGAGGCGATGCCGCGATGCTATTGCCGCATTTGGAAATGCCTGCCGGACTGGTGCCGTCGCTGGTGCTGGAAGGCATAGACTGCGTCGCCGGAGGGGGGGCACGATGAAAAAGTTGGTTTGGGCTTTGCTGCTGGCCAACCTGCTGCTGGCCGCATTTTTCACGGGGAAAGCATACTGGCCGCGGGTTGCCTCGGAAAAATCGGTGTCCATGAACGTGGACCGGCTCAGTCTGCGCAGCCAGTCTGCGCCCGCAGCGACGGAAACGTCGCCGCCCCCGATGCCCTTCCCGCTGCCGGTGGCCGAAGCCCTGTGCGTGGAATGGCGGGGCTTGAATCCGGAGGAATTCGCGCGGGTGCGCGAACAGCTCAAGGCCCTGGTGGGCGAGCAGGTGATGTCGTTCGCCGAGGTGCCGCTGAACACCCGGCGTTGGGTGATTTTCCCGCCCTTGCCGAGCGCGCAGTCGGCGGCGTCAAAATTGAGCGAGCTTGTCGCGGCGGGTGTGCAGGATGCCTTCGTGGTGAAGGATGGCGCCTGGCAAAACGCCATTTCACTCGGCCTGTACGCCAACGACGAGGCGGCAGGCCGGCGCGTCCGCGAAGTCGAGGCAAGGGGTGTATTCGGCACGCGCGTCGAGTCGCTGCCGCGCCAGGGCACCGATTTTTACTTCATGATTCGCAGCGAAGACCCGGATGCGCTGAAAAGCCTGAGCGAAATCAGGCAGGCTTATCCGAACAGCCAGCAGTCGCGGGTGGCCTGCCCGTCATAAGCGCTCATCTCAGCAGGAAGTGGAGCGCAATGCCGCCGAACACCGCGGCGCCGAACCAGGTGTTGTGCAGGAAGGCGCGAAAGCATTGCTGCGGATCGCGCTGCCGGATCAGCCTCATGTGGTAGAGCGCGATCGCCGCCGCCACCGCCAGTCCGCCGTAGTATGCCCCGCCCATTTCCCGCTGCACGCCCACCCAGCCGAGCAGTCCCAGCGTCGCCGCATAACAGAGGGCGATTGCGGCCAGGTCGAAACGGCCGAAGGTGATCGCCGAGGTCTTGATGCCGATCTTGAGATCGTCTTCGCGGTCGACCATCGCGTATTGCGTATCGTAGGCGATCGCCCAGAAGACGTTGGCGAGCAGCAATACCCAGGCCTCCACGGGCACCGTGCCCCACAGCGCGGCATAGCTCATCGGGATGCCGAAGCCGAAGGCGATGCCGAGGTAGGCCTGCGGAATCGCGAAGAATCGCTTGGTGAACGGATAGCTTGCGGCCAGGAACAGCGCAACCACCGACAGCTTCATCACCAGCGTGTTGAGCGGCAGGATCAAGAGGAAGGCCAGCAGCGACAGGCCCCCCGCCAGCAGCAGCGCCTCCTTCGGCGATACCTTGCCGGCCGCCAGCGGACGCTCGCGGGTGCGCGCCACGTGGGGGTCGAAATCGCGGTCGGCGTAGTCGTTGATGACGCAGCCGGCCGAGCGCATCAGCACCACGCCCATGACGAAGATCCACAGGATCAGCCAGTCCGGATCGCCGTTGCTGGCCAGCCATTGTCCCCACAGCGTGGGCCACAGCAGCAGCAGGATGCCGATCGGCTTGTCGAGCCGCATCAGTTTCTCGTAAAGGGACAGGCGTTCGGTCAGGGTCATAGCGCGTCGATCGCGGGCAGGAAAACTTCGGTCACCAGCAGCGGATGATGGTTGAGGCGGAACACCGAGCGGCGCGCCCACAGGCTGCTGGCCGCCAGTGTCTGCTGTGCGGCGATGGCGCGAAACAGCGGGTGGTTGTTTCGCACGTTGCGGTAGGCCAGGGGCTGGCGCTCGATGCGGTGATCGCTGAACAGGGCCTCGCCGAGCGAGCGGCTGCCGAGCCGGGTGATGCCGTTCCAGCCGCCGCGCAGGCTGTCGTGCGGCAGCACGCTGTGGGCAAACACCACCGGCACGCCGTCGCACAGCAGCATGACTTCGCGCACGTAGGCGCGGGCTCCCGGCGCCAGGCCCAGCAGCGCGTATTCGTCGGGATTGGGACGGGTGAGCCCGGTCGCCAGCGGCACCACGCGAAACGAGGCGCAGCGCGACTTCAGGCGCTGGGTGAGCGAGCCGCGGTCGCTGAGCCAGGAACGCAGCAAGCGCGGAAGCGAGTAGGGGTGGGCGAGCCAGCCCTGCCGGGAATCGAGCACGGCGTGCGGTTTGTCTCGGAAATCCCGCATTATGCCGCAGCGGGCGGCATCTAGATCGACGTCAGCGCCTGCCGCTGGCCGATCCAGCGTTCCATATGGCGCGCGGCAATGTCGGGGTGGCGGGCGAGACAGCGCCGCGCCAGATCGCGGGCGGCTTCCAGCAGCGCGACATCGCGCTCCAGATCGGCGAAGCGCAGCATCGGCAGCCCGCTCTGGCGGTGGCCAAGCAGTTCGCCCGGCCCGCGCAGCAGCAGGTCCTGGCGCGCAATTTCGAAGCCGTCGGTGAGTTCGAAAATCACCTTCAGCCGCGCGCGTGCCAGTTCGGACAGCGGGGTCTCGTACAGCAGCACGCAGACCGATTCGCGGCTGCCGCGGCCGACGCGGCCGCGCAACTGATGCAATTGCGCGAGCCCCATGCGCTCGGCGTGCTCGATCACCATCAGCGCGGCATTGGGCACGTCGACGCCGACCTCGATCACGGTGGTGGCCACCAAGAGGTCGATTTCGTGCGCCTGGAATGCAGCCATCACCGCCTGCTTTTCGTCCGGCTTCAGCCGCCCGTGCACCAGGCCGATCTTCAGGCCGGGCAGCTGTTCCGTCAGGGCCGCATAGGTGTCCTGCGCGGTCTGCAACTGCAGCTTCTCCGATTCCTCGATCAGTGGGCACACCCAGTAGGCCTGGCCGCCGGCGAGGCAGGCGTCCGTCACGCGCGCCAGCACGTCGTCGCGGCGCGCGGCGCTGACCAGTTTCGTGACGATGGGCGTGCGGCCCGGCGGCAGTTCGTCGATCACCGAGACGTCGAGGTCGGCAAAAAAGCTCATCGCCAGGGTGCGCGGGATCGGCGTCGCGCTCATCATCAGCTGGTGCGGCTCCGCGCCCTTCTGCATCAGCGCCAGCCGCTGGCCGACGCCGAAGCGGTGCTGCTCGTCGACCACCGCCAGCCCCAGTCGCTGGAAGCTGCCGGCTTCCTGAAACAGCGCATGGGTGCCGAATGCGAGGTCGGCCTCGCCCGCGGCGATCGCCTGCCAGGCCGCAGTGCGCTCGCTCTTGCGCCGGCTGCCCGACACCCAGGCGCAGCGCACCCCGAGTCTGGACAAGAGCGGTGCCAGCTTGCGGAAATGCTGCTCGGCGAGGATCTCGGTCGGCGCCATGAAGGTGGCCTGAAAACCGTTCTCGATCGCCTGCAGGCAGGCCAGCGCCGCCACCACGGTCTTGCCGCTGCCGACGTCGCCCTGCAGCAGGCGGCGCATCGGATGCGGCTGCGCCAGGTCGGCGCTGATCTCCTGCCAGGCGCGCGCCTGCGCAGTCGTCAGCTCAAACGGCAGCGCCTTGGTAAAGGCGGCGGTCAACTGCTGCCGGGGCGGCAGGGGCTGGGTCGGGCGCGACTTGCGCTGCTGGCGCGCGGTCGCCAGCGACAGCTGCTGCGCCAGCAGTTCGTCGAAGGCCAGACGCCGCCACGCGGGATGCCGGCGCGATTCGAGCTCGGCCAGCGCGCATTCCAGCGGCGGCTGGTGCAGCAGGCGGATGCTGGCTTCCAGCTCGGGCAGACCCAGTTCGGCCAGCCACTCGGCAGGCAGGGTGTCGGGGATCGGTGCCGCCAGCGCGCGCTCGACCAGGCGGCGCAGCGTGGCCTGACCGAGCCCGGCGGTGGTGGGGTAAACGGGGGTCAGCTGCGTCGGCAGGGGTGTGGCGGCGTCGGCTTTGGCAAAGCGCGGATGCACCATTTCCAGCCCGAGAAAGCCGCCGCGTACCTCGCCGTTGAAACGGAAGCTCTCTCCTGGCTGGAACAGCTTGAGGTGGCTGGGATAGAAATTCAGGAAGCGGATGCCGAGCACGCTGCCCGCGTCTTCCACCGTCACCGTCAGCATGCGGCGCGGCCGGTAGGCAACGCAGGCTTCGCGCACCACCGCCTGCACCTGCGCCGTCTGCCCCGGCAGCAGGTCGCGGATCGGCGTGAGGCGGGTTTCATCTTCCCAGCGCAGCGGCAGGTG
Source organism: uncultured Gammaproteobacteria bacterium (assembly GCA_947085345.1). Lineage (GTDB taxonomy): Bacteria > Pseudomonadota > Gammaproteobacteria > Burkholderiales > Thiobacillaceae > Thiobacillus. The sequence goes on from CAMTWC010000118.1 coordinate 5,965, forward strand.
CAGCACCAGGTCGGCGTCGCGGGTCAGGCCTAGCTTGGCGAGTTTGGCAGCGAGCGCCGGGCTGACGGGGAAGGAAAACGGCGACGCCGCTTTCAATTGGTCAATTTACCCCAGCACCATCACGGCGTCGGCCTCGACCAGCGCGCCGCGCGGCAATGCCGCCACGCCGACCGCGGCACGCGCCGGATAGGGCTGGCTGAAGTAGCCGGCCATGATTTCGTTGACCCTGGGAAAGTGGCCGAGGTCGGTGAGGAAAACGTTGAGCTTCACCACGTCGGCCAGCGAGCCGCCCGCCGCGGCCGACACTGCGGCCAGGTTCTTGAATACCTGATGGATCTGCGCGTCGATGCCGCCGACCAGTTGCATGGAAGCGGAGTCAAGGCCGATCTGCCCGGACAGGTAAACGGTGTGGTCAACCCGTACGGCCTGCGAGTAGGTACCGATCGCGGCCGGGGCGTCGGCGGTCTGGATGATGCTTTTGTTCATGCTGAGTCCTGAGGGTGCTTGCGAATTATTGGGTTTGCGTGGCGCGGCCGTCCTTCTTGCCCTTGATGCGGAAAATCCGCACCACGTCGGGCAGCACGCGCAGGCCGCGCATCACGCGTGCGAGGTGCATGCGGTTTTCCACCTGCACGGTGAAGAACAGCACGGTGTAGGGGCTGCCGTCCTCCTCTTCCATCGCGACGTTGCCGATATTGGAACCGTGTTCGGCAATCGCCGCCGCGACCTTGGCCAGCACGCCGCGCTGGTTGCCGACGACGACCTTGATCGAGACGTCGAACATGTGGCCCGGTTCGGCCTCCCATTCCACGTCCAGCCACTTGTCGGGGTCGGTGCGGAAGGCGCGGATCGACGGGCAGTCGTAAGTGTGGATGATGAGGCCGCGTTCCTTGTGGATGAAGCCGAGAATCGGGTCGCCGGGAATCGGGTGGCAGCACTGCGCCAGCTCGACCGCGATGCCTTCGGTGCCGCGGATGCTGATGGCATGCGGGTGGGCCGGCTCGCCGGTTTTTGCGCCCTGTACGTGCAGCAACTGGTGCGCCACCACCAGCGGCAATTTGCGCCCCAGGCCGATCCCGGCGAACAGCTCCTGCCGGGTCTGCAGGCCGTAGTCCTTCACCACGCGCTCCCACACTGCCGGGTCGGGCTCGACCGCTTCGGGGTTGAGCGCGGCGATGGCGTTCTTGAGCAGGCGTTCGCCCAGTGCCGCCGCTTCTTCCACCCGCGTATTGCGCAGGTAGTTGCGGATGTGCGAGCGCGCCTTGCCGGTGACGACGAAATTGAGCCAGGCCGCGTTGGGGCTGGCGTTGGACGCAGTGAGAATCTCGACGTGGTCGCCGTTGCGAAGCTGGGTGCGCAAGGGCATCAGTTCATAATTGATCTTCACCGCAACGCAGTGGCGGCCGACGTCGGTATGCACCGCGAACGCAAAATCGACCGCCGTGGCGCCGCGCGGCAGCGCCATGATCTTGCCCTTCGGCGTGAACACGTAGACTTCGTCGGGGAACAGGTCGACCTTGATGTGCTCGAGGAATTCAGGCGAATCGCCGTGGTCGGCGTGAATGTCGAGCAGCGATTGCAGCCAGCGGTGCGTGCGCGTTTGCACGTCGTTCAGCGCGGCGTCGGCGGATTTGTACATCCAGTGCGAGGCCACGCCCGACTCGGCCAGCCGGTTCATGTCGACGGTGCGGATCTGCACCTCGATCGGGGTGCCGTTGGGGCCGAACAGGATGGAGTGCAGCGACTGGTAGCCGTTGGCCTTGGGGATCGCGATGTAATCCTTGAACTTGCCGGGGATCGGCTTGTACAGCGAATGCAGTGCGCCCAGCGCCAGATAGCAGGTCGGCTGGTCGCGCACCACCACGCGAAAGCCGTAGATGTCGAACACCTCGGAGAACGCCAGGTTCTTTTCCTGCATCTTGCGGTAGATGCTGTAGAGGTGTTTCTCGCGGCCGGTGATGGTGGCCTCGATGCCGGCCTGTTCGAGTTTTTCCTGCAGCGCGACCTTGATCTTTTCGACCAGTTCGCGGCGGTTGCCGCGCGCCGCCTTCACCGCCTTGGCCAGCACCTGGTAGCGGTTGGGGTGGCTGTAGCGGAAGCCGAGGTCTTCCAGTTCCTGATAGACCGAGTGCAGCCCCAGCCGGTTGGCGATGGGGGCGTAGATTTCCAGCGTCTCCTTGGCAATCCGCTTGCGCTTTTCGGCCGGCATCGCGCCCATGGTGTGCATGTTGTGCAGGCGGTCGGCCAGCTTGACCAGGATCACCCGCACGTCCTGCGCCATCGCCAGCAGCATTTTGCGGAAGTTCTCCGCCTGCGCGTGCTGCTCGGATTCAAACGCCAGCTTGTCGAGCTTGGAGACGCCCTCGACCAGCAGGGCGACCGCCTTGCCGAAGCGCGCCTCGATTTCGCCCGCGGTGGCCGGGGTGTCCTCGACCACGTCGTGCAGCAATGCGGCGCACAGGGTCTGCGCGTCGAGGTGCCAGCCGGCGAGGATGCCGGCGACGGCGAGGGGATGGGAAATGTAGGGTTCGCCGCTCTTGCGGAACTGCCCTTCGTGGGCGTTGCGGCTGAACTCGTAGGCCTGCTCGATCTGCCCGATTTCTTCAGCGGACAGGTAGGCGAGGGCCGGGCGCAGCGATTCGAATTCGTGTGTCATCGCCGGCGCGCGGCTGGCGTGCGCCGTTTGACGTGGGGACGAATGCTCAGGCGCGGCCCCGGTTGAGGATTTCACGGCCGACCTTGCCCGCGGCGATTTCGCGCAATGCGGTCACGATGGGTTTGTCTTTCGATTCGACCATGGGCTGCGAGCCCTGCGCCAGCTGGCGTGCGCGGTAGGTCACGGCAAGCGTCAGCTCGAACCGGTTGGGGAACATTTCAAGGCAATCATCAACGGTGATGCGGGCCATACGGATACTCCTGCTTCAGGGGGCGCGGGTGCGCTTAGATACGTCGGAATTCCTCGAACAGCGCGGTGTGCCGCTTGAGCTGGCGTGCTGCTTCGAGGCGAATGCTGCGGGTGATCGCGACCAGGTCCTGCAGGGCATGGTCGAAGTCATCGTTGACGATTATATAGTCGAACGCCTCGGCGTGAGCGACGTCGTGGGCGGCGGCGGCCAGGCGGCGCTCGATCACTTCCTCGCTGTCCTGGCCGCGCCCGGCCAGACGGGTGCGCAGTGCGCTGAACGACGGCGGCAGGATGAAAATCGACGCGGATTGCGGAAAATGCTGCCTGACCTGTTCCGCGCCCTGCCAGTCGATCTCCAGCAGGATGTCGCGGCCGGCGTTGAGGTCGCGGACGATGCTGCCTTTCGAGGTGCCGTAGAAATTGCCGTAAACCTCGGCGTGCTCGAGAAACTCGCCTTCCGCCAGCATCAACTCGAAACGTTCACGGCTGACGAAATGGTAGTCGCGGCCGTCGGTTTCGCCGGGGCGCGGCGCGCGCGTAGTGTAGGACACCGACAGGCGGATCGCCGGGTCGGTTTTCAAGAGCGCCTTGACCAGGCTGGTCTTGCCGGCGCCGGAGGGCGCACTGACGATGTACAGTACGCCTTCGCTGGGGGTGGGGGTCATGGTTGGTCCGTTCCTGTGGTCATTCAATATTCTGCACCTGCTCGCGCATCTGCTCGATCAGCACCTTGAGTTCGAGCGAGACGCGCGAGGTTTCCACCGCCACCGATTTCGAGCCGAGGGTATTGGCCTCGCGATGCAGCTCCTGCATCAGGAAATCGAGCCGCTTGCCGACGGCGCCGGCCTGGTTCAGCACGCGGCGCACTTCGGTAAAATGGGTGGAGAGGCGTGCGCATTCCTCGTCGATGTCGGCTTTTTGCGCCGCCAGCGCGACTTCCTGCGCCAGCCGTTCGTATCCAGCTTCGCCTAGCGCGTCGCGCAGGCGTTCCGCCAGCTTCTCGCGCTGGGCGGCGGCCAGCACCGGCAGCAGCGGCTGCAGGCCGGCCACCTGCGCTTCGGCGGCGGCGAGCCGGTCGAGAACGTGCTGTTTCAGCTTGGCGCCCTCGCGCTGGCGGCTCTCGACCAATTCGTCCAGCGTCTCGCGCACGGCCGCCAGCGTTGCCTCGTTCAGCGCATCCTGCGACAGGACGGCAGTCTGTACCGCGCCGGGCCAGCGCAGGATTTCGTTGACGGAGAGCGGGGCGCTGTCCGGCAGGCGCTGCAGCACGTCTGCCTGCCAGGACGCCAGGCGCTCAAGAATGCCCGGATTCAAGCCGTTATCCAGCGAGGCAGCAGGCAGCACGGTCAGGCTGATGCGACATTCCACCTTGCCGCGCGCAAGGCGTTGATTGATCAGCTCGCGCAGTTGCGGCTCCAGCGAACGAAATTCGTCGGCCAGGCGGAAGTGCAGCTCCAGAAAGCGCTGGTTGACGCTGCGCAGGTCGATGTTGACGCTGGCATGGTCGAGGTTGAGGCTGCGGGCGGCGAACCCGGTCATGCTGGCTGTCATGAGTGGTCTTTAATGTGGGTTGTGAATAACGATTGCCGGTGCTAAACCGGCGTAAGCTTTTACGGCATGGCCGATCAACAGGCAAGGATAATAGACGTTCGACTATGGCGACTCAACCCAACCAGGCGCTTCCCAACGGATACCGGCTGAACGAATACACCATCGTGCGCAAGATCGGCGGCGGCGGCTTCAGCATGGTCTATCTGGCGCGCGACGACAACAACCAGTCGGTGGCGATCAAGGAGTACCTGCCCGGCGCGCTGGTGCTGCGCACCGAAGGCTCGGTCATCGTGCAGGCCAGTTCGACCGAGAACAACAACATCTTCCGCCACGGCATGAAGTGCTTTTTCGAGGAAGGCCGGGCGCTGGCGCGCATCGACCATCCCAACGTCGTGCGCGTGACCAACTTCTTCCGCGCCAACGACACCGTCTACATGGTGATGCGCTTCGAGCGCGGCAAGACCCTGCAGCAGCACATCCAGGTGAATCGCGGCACCATCGGCGAAAGCTTCATCCGGCGGGTGTTTGCCCAGCTGCTGAACGGCCTGCGCGAAGTGCATACGCACAAGCTGCTGCATCTCGACATCAAGCCGTCCAATCTGTACATCCGCCTCGACGGCTCGCCGGTGCTGATCGACTTCGGCGCCGCGCGGCAGACGCTGACCCAGGAAGAGAGCAAGCTGCAGCCCATGTACACGCCTGGCTTCGCCGCGCCCGAGCAATACCACAACCGCGAGCGGCTGGGGCCGTGGACCGATGTCTACAGCGTCGGTGCCAGCCTGTACGCCTGCCTGGCGGGCTACCCGCCGCAGGCGGCGGATGCGCGCCTGCTCAACGACAAGCTGGTGCCGGCGACCACGAACTGGCGCGGGGCCTACTCAGACCAGTTGCTGGAAACCATCGACCAGTGCCTCAAGCTAAACTACATGGAACGCCCACAAAGCATCTTCAGCCTGCAAAAGGTGCTGATGGACCGTACTGCCATGACGCCCCCCCGACCATCACTTTTGACCACGATCAAGCGTTCGCTGAGCAAAGAATTGTTTTAAAGTACTGGCATGAAATTCACCATCTACCAGGCATCCCGCCAGGGCGGTCGCAAAAACAACCAGGATCGGGTCGCCTATTCTTACAGCCGCGAAGCGCTGCTGATGGTGGTGGCGGACGGCATGGGCGGGCACATGCACGGCGAAATCGCCGCGCAGATCGCGGTGCAGACGCTGACCGACCAGTTCCAGAAAATGGCCAAGCCGCGCCTGGACGACCCGATGGAGTTTCTGGCCACGACGATCACGCATGCGCACTTTGCCATCAACGATTACGCGGTCGAGCAGGACTTGCTGGAAATCCCCCACACCACCATCGTCGCCGCCGTGGTGCAGGACAACACTGCCTACTGGGCGCATGTGGGCGATTCGCGGCTGTACCTGTTCAGCGACGGCAGCCTGATCGCGCGTACCGAAGACCATACCGCGGTAGCCAAGCTGGTGCGCGACGGCATCATCAGCGAGGAAGAAGCGGGCCATCATCCGGAACGCAACAAGGTGTCCAACTGCCTGGGCGGCTACGTTCCGCCGCAGGTGGAATGCAACGCGCCGATTCCGATGCACGACGCCGACACCATGCTGCTGTGCACCGACGGCATCTGGGGCATGATCAGCATTCCCGAGGTATCGGCGCTGCTGCATGCCTACACGCTGGAGGACGCGGTGCGCCACCTGATGGATCACGCCGAATTCCGCGGCGGCGAGCACGGCGACAACCTCAGCCTGATCGCCATGACCTGGGGCGAGGCGCGCATGCCGAGCAAGGATTCCATCTCCACCCTGGCGCTGCCAGATGGCGGCGTCACCACCCAGATCAACGCGCTGAGTCCGCTGCCCGGCGCCACCGCGGTGTCGGACGACGAAATCGAGCGCGCCATCGCCGAAATCCAGCAGGCCATCCAGAAAATTTCCGCCAAATAGCCGTGTGAAGGTGGTGTGGGTGGGGCCGGCCCAACGCGGTAAAATCGCGCTTTCCGTTTCGACCCATCCACCATGTCCAGTCCGATTATTCGTCCCGGCGGCCGCGCGCCCGATGCGTTGCGCGCCCTGTCCTTCACCCGCCAGTTCACCAAGCACGCCGAAGGCTCCGTGCTCGTCGCCATGGGCGACACCCGCGTGCTGTGCACCGCCAGCGTGCTCGACAAGATCCCGCCGCACAAGAAAGGCAGCGGCGAAGGCTGGGTCACCGCCGAATACGGCATGCTGCCGCGTTCCACCCACACCCGCACCGATCGCGAAGCTGCGCGCGGCAAGCAGTCCGGGCGCACCCAGGAAATCCAGCGCCTGATCGGGCGTAGCCTGCGCGCGGTGGTCGACCTGAAGAAACTCGGCGAGCGCACCCTGCACATCGACTGCGACGTGCTGCAGGCCGACGGCGGCACCCGCTGCGCCAGCATCTGCGGCGCTTACGTTGCGGTGGCCGACGCCATCGCCGGCCTGCTGGACGACGGCAAGCTTGTCGAAACCCCGCTCACCGACAGCATCGCCGCCGTCTCGGTCGGCGTCTACCAGGGCCAGCCGGTGCTCGACCTCGACTACGCCGAGGACTCCGACTGCGACACCGACATGAACGTGGTGATGACCGGCAGCGGTGGCATCGTCGAAGTGCAGGGCACGGCTGAAGGCGCGCCGTTTTCGCGTGCCACGCTCGAAGCCCTGCTCGACCTGGCGACCGCCGGCATCGCGCAAATCACCGCAGCTCAGCAGAAGGCGCTGGCATCATGAAGAAACTCGTCATCGCCTCCGGCAACGCCGGCAAGCTGCGCGAAATCGCGCGCATCCTCGCGCCATTCGAAATCGAAGCGGTGCCGCAGTCCGATTTCGGCGTCCCCGAATGCCCCGAGCCGCACGTCACCTTCGTCGAGAACTGCCTCGCCAAGGCGCGCCACGCCAGCATGCACACCGGCCTGCCGGCGCTGGCCGACGACTCCGGCATCTGCGTCGAGGCGCTGAACGGCGCGCCCGGCGTGTATTCCGCCCGCTATGCCGGCGAACCGAAGTCCGACGCGCGCAACAACGAAAAGCTCATCGCCGCCCTCGCGGGGCAAGCCGACCGCCGCGCGCATTACTACTGCGTGATGGTGCTGGTGCGCTACGCCGACGATCCCGAGCCGCTGATTGCCGAAGGCCGCTGGCATGGCGAAATCATCGACACGCCGCGCGGCGAGAACGGCTTCGGCTACGACCCGTATTTCCTTGTCCCAGAATTCGGCAAGACCGGCGCGGAGCTCGGCGAGGACGAGAAGAACGCCATTTCGCACCGCGGCCAGGCCTTGCGCGAACTGGCCGACAAGCTGAAGCAGCTTGGCTGAAACCATCATCCGTTTTGCCGGCACCGGTCTGAAGGTGTCGCCGCCGCTGTCGCTCTACATCCACCTGCCGTGGTGCGTGAAGAAGTGCCCGTACTGCGACTTCAACTCGCACGCCGCGCAAAGCCTGCCCGAAGCGGCCTACATCGATGCGCTGCTGCTCGACCTGGAGCGCGCGCTGCCCGACATATGGGGACGCAGGATCCACACCGTGTTCTTCGGCGGCGGCACCCCCAGCCTGTTTTCGGCGGAGGGCATCGACCGCATCCTCACGGGCGTGCGCACCCTCACGCAGCTGGTGCCCGGCGCGGAGATCACCCTGGAAGCCAACCCCGGCACGGTGGAGGCGGGAAAGTTCGCCGGCTTCCGCGCAGCCGGCGTCACGCGGGTGTCGCTCGGCATCCAGAGCTTCAACCCGCGCCATCTCAAGGCGTTGGGGCGCATCCACGACGACACCGAAGCGCGCCGCACCGCCGAACTCGCCGCCACCCATTTCGACACCTTCAACCTCGACCTGATGTTCGCCCTGCCGGGGCAGACGATGACCGAGGCGATGTCCGACATCGACACCGCGCTGGGCTTCCAGCCGCCGCACCTGTCGGCCTACCAGCTCACGCTGGAGCCCAACACGCCATTCGGCCACACCGCGCCGCCCAAGCTGCCGGACGACGATCTCGCCGCCGACATGCAGCAGGCGATCGAGGCGCGGCTGACTGAAGCCGGCATGCAGCACTACGAAACCTCGGCCTACGCGCGGCCGCAGCATGCCAGCCGCCACAACCTCAACTACTGGCAGTTCGGCGACTACCTCGGCATCGGCGCCGGCGCGCATTCCAAGCTCAGCTTCCACGACCGCATCGTGCGGCAGATGCGCGTGAAGCACCCGCAGCAATACATGGACGCGGTGAAAACGGGCGCACACATCGCCGACACCCGCACCCTCACGCGCGACGACCTGCCGTTCGAGTTCATGATGAACGCCCTGCGGCTCAATGAAGGCGTGCCAGCCGCGCTGTTCGAGGAACGCACCGGCCTGCCGCTGATCGTCTGCAGGTCCGCATTGGAGCAGGCGCGGACGCAAGGCTTGCTGGAGCGTGACGCCACCCGGCTCAAGCCGACGCTGCAGGGGCAGCGCTTTTTGAACGACCTGCTGGAGCTGTTTTTGCCGGGTTAGCGGGGTGAGCGCCGGGTTCAACGCGGGCTGCTGTTGTCCAGGTTCACCATCGCGGAAATCTCGCGGTGCAGCGTCGCTTCGTCACCCAGGTTCAGCTCCACGAGGCGCCGCAGGTTGGTGATGCTTTCGAGGTCGATTTCCGTGCAATGGATGCCGAGTCGGCCCTGTTCCACATGGGCGACTTCGCCCGCCATGCTGATCGAGGTGCCGTCTTCAGCCAGTTTGACCAGGAGCCAGCACGGCTCGCCGATGCTTGCCTGCCAGGGCAGCGGCCGTTCGACCAGCGCGCCTTTCAGCGAGATGTCCACCAGCTTGCATGCGTGCTTGCCCGACAAGATGTCGAGCACGACACCCGCATCGAATGCGATGCGCGTAAACAGGCGTCTCTGCTGGGCTGGAAATGCATTCGTGTCCATCGATCCCGCTCCCGCATCCATGTTGTCTTGCAGCATCATGAAACGAGTGGCGGCGGGATGCAATCCCGCTGACGGATGGCCGGTTTCATTACGATCAGAAGCGCTCGTCCCCGCGCAAATAGCGCCATTGTCCTGCCGGCAGTTTTCCCAGCGGGATGCGGCCGAGGCGGATGCGCTTCATCGACAGCACCTGCAGGCCGACGGCCTCGCACAGGTGGGCGATCTGGCCGGGCTGGGCGCCCTTCAAGGCCACCCGCAGGCGGGTTTCGTTTTGCCAGCTGACCTTGATGGCCGGCGAAGTACGTCCATTGTAGGGGATGCCCCGGTTCAGCCGCTTGAGCCCGTTGGGGGCCATCTCGCCCGCGACTTCGATGATGACTTCGTGCTCCAGGGTGGCGGCGTCTCCCGTCAGCTTGCGCGCCACGCGCCAGTCCTGGGTGAAGACGACGAGGCCGCTGGCGTCGGTTTCCAGCGGCACGCATAAGGTCGGCCGGGAAAAATGTTTTTTCAGCGGGCGGATGCCGGAGGCGTCGTCGCTCCACAGGTTGGCGGGGGTGAGCAGGTGCGATGCGGGCTTGTCGCCATCGATCGTGTGATAGCCGGCCGGCTTGTGCAGCAGCAGGGTGACGGGTTCGGCCTGGTCGAGGTCGGCCTGGGGATCGATTTCGACGCGCTGGTCGCCGACGCGGAACTGCGGCTCCTCGACCACGACGCCGTCGACCCGCACCCAGCCGCCGGCGATGAACCGCTCGGCTTCGCGGCGCGAGCAGCCGCGCAGTTCGGCGACGCGTTTGGCAAGGCGGACGGGGTCGGTCATGGCAGGCGGATTGGCGGGTGGAGCCGGGAGTTTACGCTGGTCTGGCCGCGCATCCAGCACGGGCGCATGGCCGCTGTCCGAGCGCGGTTGTTATTGCCCGTGGGGGCGCGGTATGCTTTCAGGCCCACCAACCCGGAGACGCCCATGAAAACCGCACTTGCGCTGTCATTGTTGTTTTTCACCTCTTCCGCCATCGCCGCCATGGTCGGCAAGGATGTCAGCTACAAGGCGGGCGACACCGTCATGAAGGGCTACCTGGCGTATGACGATGCCGCCAGGGGCAAGCGCGCCGGGGTGCTGGTGGTGCCCGAATGGTGGGGTGCCAACGATTACGCGAGAAAGCGCGCGCGCATGCTGGCGGGCGAAGGCTATGTGGCGCTGGTGGTCGACATGTACGGCAACGGCCAGATCGCCGACAACCCGCAGGACGCCGGCGCGCTGGCCGGGAGCGTCAACAAGAACCCGTCGCTGGCCTATGCGCGCTTCGACGCCGCGCGCAGCTTCCTCGACAAGCAGCTCAACGTGAAGAAGGGCATGATCGCCGCGCTGGGCTACTGCTTCGGCGGCGGCGTGGTGCTCAACATGGCGCGTGCCGGTATGCCGCTGAAGGCGGTGGCGAGCTACCATGGCGTGTTGGCGACCGACGTGGCGGTCAAGCCGGGTGGCATCAAGGCCAAGATCCGCGTCTTCCACGGTGAGGCCGACCCCATCGTGCCGCCCGAGCAGGTCGAGGCGTTCAAGACCGAAATGGCCAACGCCCAGGCTGACTACATGCTGGTGAGCTACCCCGGCGTGAAGCACACCTTCACCAACCGCGAGGCCGACAGCTACGCCGCGCAGTTCGGCCTGCCGCTCAAGTACGACAACGCGGCCGACACCGACTCGTGGACGCGGACGCTGGAATTCCTCAAGGTGACGCTGCAATAATGGCCGACGCCTGCGACCACGACTGTCACACCCCGCACGCCAGCGACAGCTTCGGCATTCCGCAAGTCGGCGCATTCGACCCGGCGGCGTTCGAGCGCGCGGTGAACGATATGCTGCGGGCCTGCGGCGTCGCAGCGGACTCGGTGCACACCGGGCGCACCGCCGAGCGGGTGCGCGAACTGTGGCAGAAACGCCTGCTCGGCGGCTATGCGATCGAACCCGCCGCGGCGCTGGGCGAGGGCTTTGCCGACGACCGCGACGACATGGTGGTGGTGCGCGGCATCGCGGTGCACGGCGTGTGCCCGCACCATCTGGTGCCGTTTCGCGGGGTGGCGCATGTGGCCTACATTCCCGGCGGGCGGCTGCACGGCTTCGGCCGCATCGCGCGCATGGTCGACGCCATCGGCCACCGCTTCACTTATCAGGAATGGATGACGCGCGACATCGCCGAGGCGCTGGTGACGCACGGGTTGGCCCAAGGTGCGGCGTGCATCATCGAGGCCGAGCAACTGTGCCTGCTGCTGGGCGAAGACCGGCGCGGCGACGAGCGCGTGGTCACCCAGGCCTTCACCGGCTGCTTCAAGAGCAGCGACCAGATGCGCAACGAGTTCCTGCGCGCGGTATCGCATGGCGATCTGAAATAGACGCTGCAGCGCCGTGGGCAGGCTATGCTGATGACTGTGAGCCACTGAACGGCCGAGCGAGGAGGAACGATGTACGCACGCATCCTGGTTGCCATCGATGGAAGTCCCCATTCTGACCACGCGCTCAAGCATGCGGTCGGTCTTGCCAAGGGGTTGTCCGCCAGCCTGTGCATCCTCCATGTGGTCGACATCGGCTTGCTGCCGCTCGAACCGGAACTCAGCATCGATTTTGACGCCCTGTACCAAGCGCGTCATGCCGCAGCCGAGAAGACCCTCGCTGCCGCGCGGGACAGCGTCCAGGCGTCGGGGCTGGCGGTCGAGGCCAGGCTGCTGGATACGGCGACGCCGACCCAGCATGTCGCCGCGGCGATCGCGGCGGAAGTGGCCAGCTGGCCCGCCGACCTGGTCGTGCTGGGGACGCATGGACGCCGAGGCATCGAGCGCTGGTTGCTCGGCAGCGTGGCCGAGGGCGTCGCGCGGCGCTCATCGGTGCCGGTTCTGCTCGTTCCCATGCCGGCCGCATAGCGCACGGCCGTTGCCAGCCCACACCAGAGGCTGCAGGCGCAGGCGGATGCTCAGCCGTTAAGGATCGGCTGGACCACGCAGGCTGCGCTTGGGCGGGTGCTGGACAGGCTGACGCAGGGCAAGGCGCGGTTGGCGAGTGTCAATACCCGGATGCGTCGCCGGGCCGGGGGGGGGCTTGATGCATACCAATCGGTATGTATGATTAAATCATGAATACCTCAACCAAAACCCCGGATATCACCCGGCATAAATTGCTGGAAGCAGCTTTCGCTGAAATTCACCGACACGGCTTTCAGGCGGCCTCGATTATGCAAATCCTCGCCGATACCGAGCTCACCAAGGGCGCGCTGTATCACCACTTTCCCGACAAGAAGGCGCTTGGGCTGGCGGTGATCGAGGAAATGATCCGGCCGCGACTGGCCGCGATGATGTTCGACCCGCTGGCTGAAACCCGGCAGCCTCTTGCGGCCATGCAGGCCTTGCTTCGCGCCAAGGCGGCCGAGAATGATCCCTGGGTGGTGGCCCTGGGCTGCCCACTCAACAACCTGATGCAGGAAATGAGCCCGCTCGACGAAGTGTTTCGCCTCCATCTGAACGGCCTGTTCCAGGATTGGGTGACGGTTGTGGAAGACGCGCTCGCACGCGGAAAGAAATCCGGCGAGGTGAAGAAAGAAGTCGACGCAGCACAGACCGCATTTTTTATCGTATCCGCGCTCGAAGGCTGCGTCGGCATGAGCAAGAACACGCAGTCCGTCGATGCCTATCGCGGCTGTCTGAAGCAGCTGGGCCTGTATCTGGACACGTTGAAACGTTAAGGGGGCGTGATGAAACCGATCGAACAGGCTATTACCGGCGCGCAGCATGCAAGCCCTCGCGCGGATAACACGCCCGAGTCGGCGCTGGAGCAGTTTTACGCGGCGTTCAATGGCCGCGACCTCGCGCTCATGGCCGATAACTGGGCGCAGACCGACGAGATCGCGCTCGACAATCCACTGGGGGGCATCCGCCGCGGCTGGGCGGAAATCTTCCCGCTGTATGAGCGCGTTTTTTCCGGCCCGGCCGTGGTGTATGTGGAGTTCTATGACTATACCCTGCACGTGGGGGAGGAACTGTTCTACGCCGTGGGCCGCGAGCGGGGACATTTCCGCAAGGGCCACACCGAGCTGGCGCTGGCCATCCGGACCAGCCGGATATTCAAAAAGCTTGAGGGTCGCTGGAGGCAGGTCCACCACCACGGCTCGATCGAGGATCCCGAGCTGCTGGCACGTTACCAGTCGGCAGTGCTGGGCAAACGGTAGTCTTTCCACAAGGCACCGACATGAAATTCTATTCTGGAGAGGATCGATGGAAGACGAGGCACCTCGCCCACGCACGCTAATTCTGCCGCCTGCGCCCTACGCAGCCGCAATGATCGGTGGCTGGTGGCTGGACAGGAATGTTTTGTCACTGAACTGGGACTTGGGTGCTGCGACCCAGCCGCTTGGCTGGCTGCTGGTAGGCGTCGGGCTTGCGCTGTTTGCCTGGACGCTCATGACCTTCTCGCGCCATCACACCACGGTCAATCCGTACAAGGCGGCCTCCAGCCTGTGCACCGGCGGTCCATTCCGCTTCAGCCGCAACCCGATCTATCTCGGCGACTGGTTCATTCTGGCCGGGGTGTCGCTGCTGCTGAACACGGTCTGGCCGCTCGCGTTTGCACCCTTGATCTGGGCCATGCTCCGCTTCGGCGTGATCCGGCACGAAGAAGCGCACCTCGAAGCGAAGTTCGGCGACGTCTACCGGGACTACAAAACCCGGGTGCGGCGCTGGCTTTGAATGTTCGGACTCACTGGAAGGAGATTCTGCATGAATGTGAAAACGGCAATTGAATCCCGGCGCTCGGTCAAGGCCTTCGATCCCGCACACCGCATCAGCGAGGCCGAGCTGCATGAACTGTTGAGTCTGGCGATGCTTGCGCCCACTGCCTTCAATATCCAGAACTGGCGCTTTGTCGTGGTGGGCGATCCTGCGCTTCGACAGGAAATACGCAAAATGGCCTGGGACCAGCCCCAGGTGACCGACGCTTCCCTGCTGCTGGTACTGTGCGCCGACCTGAGGGCCTGGGAGAAAAATCCCGAGCGCTACTGGCGCAATGTGGACGCGCCGGTACGGGATTATCTGGTGCCGGCCATCCATCAGTATTACGCCGGGCGCGAACAGGTGCAGCGCGACGAGGCCATGCGCAGTTGCGGGCTGGCAGGCATGGCGCTGATGCTGGCGGCCCGGGAAATGGGCTACGACACCTGCCCGATGGACGGCTTCAACTTCGACGCCGTGGGTAAGCTCATCCAGCTGCCCGACGATCACGTTATCAGCTTCATGCTGGCCGTGGGACGCGGCATCCGGCCGCCATTTCCGCGTGGCGGTCAGCTTGTGCCTGATGAGGCGGTGGTGCATGACCGGTTTCGCCAATTGGCATGAGCGTTTCGTGCATTCCACATCCGGGCGGGATCGCTGCCCAGGGCGCTTCGGCCGGGCAGGCGCATCGCCCACGGCGGACGCCGCCGGGCATTGCGATTGCCGCTACCGTGGGCGCGAGACCGGGCCGCTGGTGTGGCTGTCGATCCCACCATCCTGGTGTTCCCGGATTACCCGGGCAATGGGTTGTTCAACAGCCTGGGTAATGCGCTGGTGAATCCGCTATCGGGTTGCTGTTCATCGATTTTGCCGCGTGGAGTGAGACGATGAAAGCCACTGGCCACGCGCCATGCGCGGCGTGCAGGTCACGGCCGGGCAGGTCTATGGCATTGCCAGCAGCACATTCCGCGCATGATGCTGAGCGCGCCGCCGGGGTGACGACTTGTTCAAGGCTTCCTTGACGGCCTGTGTGGGTCATGCTCCGCTTCGGCGTGATCCGGCACGAAGAATCGCATCTCGAAGCTCGAAGCGAAATTCGGCGACGCCTAGCGGGACGGCAAGACCCGGGTCAGGCGTTGGATATAATCTTAAGTCAGGATCATCATGAGCATTTTGCACACTGTTACGCCCGAATCCGCAACTGGAGAAGTCGCCGGGATTTACGCCCAGATCAAAAGCGCATGGGGGCACGTGCCCACCGCCACCCATGAACGTAACGCTGCACGATAAAACGCTGGAGGTCAGACTCACCGCCGCCGCGCAAAAGGCGCTGGCGCGGCGCGAAACGCCGCTGGTGGCCGAGTTGGAACTGCTGTTCTCCTGCCTGCTGCGCAAGCGGGTGTGCTTCGGCGAATCGGCGGAGCACTCCACCCCGGTCAACGACCGCCTGTCGGTGCGCTTCCGCCCCCTCATGACGCGCCATTGCAGCGTGTCGGAAATCGATGGCACACCGCCGTCCGACGACTTTCCCATCGCCAACCCACGTCCTTTCGTTCCCAATTGGCTGGCCATCGATTATCGCCGTGGGGAGTGGGTGGGAGACTTTGGTTACGCCGGCTAAAGTGGCAGTCCGCCGGAAGCGGCCTTAATCCAGGCCGAACAGTTCGCGGGCGTTGCGCGTGGTGGCCTCCGCCGCGGTGCCGATGTCCAGTCCGCGCAACTCGGCCAGGGTCTGCGCAATGCGCGGCAGTTCGCCGGGCGCGTTGCGTCCGCGGCCGATCCACACCGGCGGGATGTCGGGGCTGTCGGTTTCCAGCACGATCGCTTCCAGCGGCAGGTCGACCGCCAGCCGCCTGAGGTTGTTGGCGCGCGGCCAGGTGAAGGCGCCGCCGAAGCCGAGCTTGAATCCCAGCTTGATGAATTCATCAGCCTGTTGCGGGCTGCCGTTGAAGGCGTGGGCGATGCCGCCGCGCACCTTGATCTTGCGCAGATGCTTCAGGATTTCATCATTGGCGCGGCGGCAGTGCAGCAGCACCGGCAGGTCATGTTCCTGCGCGATCTTCAGCTGCTCGACGTAGAAGAATTCCTGCGTCGCATAGTCGAGGTCGACAAACAGGTCGAGCCCGATTTCGCCCACCGCCACCGGGCGTTGCGCCTCGATCTGCGCGCGCAGGTCGGCCAGGTGCTCAGGGCGGTGCATGTCGATGGTCATCGGGTGCAGACCCCAGGCCGGCAGGCAGCCGGGATAGCGTGCGCAGGTGGTGGCGACCGCGGCAAAGTTGTCGCGGCTGACGGCGGGAATCACCAGGGTGGTGACACCGCTCGCGATCGCGGTGGCGTAGACCGCATCGCGATCAGCGTCGAATTCCGCTGCGTCGAGATGGCAGTGGGTGTCGATGTAAAACGGCACCGCGTTCGGTGCCGTTCCGGTTTTGCTGATCAAGCTTTCATACCTTCATCCAAGGCCGTTCTTGTGGCAGCGGTAGGTGCTTGGTTCCCCCCTTTCCCCAACCCTCCCCCTCGAGGGGGAAGGGGGCGAACGCCAGGCCCAAACCGATTAATCGTCGCTGGCAAAGCCCAGCAGGTGCAGCAGGCTGGTGAACAGGTTGAAGATCGAGACGAACAGCGTGACCGTCGCCATGATGTAGTTGGTCTCGCCGCCGTGGATGATGTTGCTGGTCTCGTACAGAATGAGACCGGACATCAGGAGCACGAACATGGCCGACACCGCCAGCGACAGGCCGGGCATCTCGAAGAAGATCGCGCCGAGGCCGGCGAGGAAGGCGACCAGGATGCCGACCATGAGGAAGCCGCCCATGAAGCTGAAATCCTTGCGGGTGGTCATCACGTAGGCCGACAGGCCGAGGAAGATCGCGGCGGTGCCGCCCATCGCCATCATCACCACCTGACCGCCGTTGGGCAGGGCGAGGTAGGCGTTGAGGATCGGCCCGAGCGTGTAGCCCATAAAGCCGGTGAGCGCGAAGACGAAGGCGATGCCCAGCCCGCTGTCGCGGAACCTGGTGGTGAGGAACAAGAGGCCGAAGTAACCGACCAGAGTGATGATGAGGCCGGGGTGCGGCAGGTTGAGCGCCATCGACAGACCGGCGGTGAGCGCAGAAAACGCCAGCGTCATCGACAGCAGCATGTAAGTGTTCTTGACGACCTTGTTGGTCGACATCGCCGCGGACTGGCTGCGGCTGATGGTGGTGACTTGCGGGTTCATCTGATAGCTCCTCTGAATGAATTGCAGAACATTGTGCCGGTACAGAGTGGATTAGCACGGCGCAGGTTCCCGGCTGCGTCCGGGACTGGGGGGTTAGCATACCGTGATGCGGGCCGGCTTGCCACCCGCAAGCTTGCGGGAACTGGGATTTTTGGGCAGCGCGCCCTTATTCGCCCGGTTTCTTGTCGCGCATCATCAGGTTCATCAGTTCGCCCGGCATCGGAAAGACGATGGTGTTGGACTTGTCGCCGGCAATGTTCGACAGCGTCTGTAGATAACGCAGCTGCATCGCCTGCGGTCGACCGGCGAGTACCTCGGCGGCGGCCAGAAGCTTTTCGGACGCCTGCAACTCGCCCTCGGCGTGGATCACCTTGGCGCGCCGTTCGCGCTCGGCCTCGGCCTGCTTGGCGATGGCGCGCACCATGGTTTCATTGATGTCGACGTGCTTGATTTCGACGTTGGACACCTTGATGCCCCAGGCGTCGGTCTGCGCGTCGAGCAGTTGCTGGATGTCCTGGTTCAGGCGTTCGCGCTCGGACAGCATCTCATCGAGTTCGTGCTTGCCCAATACCGCGCGCAGGGTGGTTTGCGCCAGCTGGTTGGTGGCGTTCATGTAATCCTCGACCTGCAGGATGGACTTGGCCGGATCGATGACGCGGAAATACACCACCGCGTTGACCTGAACCGAGACGTTGTCGCGCGAGATCACGTCCTGGCTCGGCACGTCGAACACCACGGTGCGCAGGTCCACCCGCACCATCTGCTGGATGCCGGGAATGATGACCACCAGCCCCGGCCCCTTCACCTTCCAGAAGCGCCCGAGCATGAACACCACGCCGCGCTCATATTCGCGCAGGATGCGCAGGCTGGCTGCCAGCAGCGCAACGATCAACAACACAATGGTCAATCCGCCGAATTCAAACATGGTCGTTCTCCTTTATGAACCCAAATACTCCATGAGCCCGTCATTCCGGCGAAGGCCGGAATCCAGTATGAAAAAACACCCTGCGAAGCAGACAGGGCAGTCATGTTGTACCCGCAAGGGGCACGCCCAATCCGTAAGGGGCTGAAGCCCCAACGGCTTGGCTGTACCCGCTTGCGCGGGGAATTCCTGATCCGCTGGATTCCGGCTTTCGCCGGAATGACGCCGTTTTGTCTAATGGGCAATCCCGGATGAACCATCCTTTTCCGGTTCCACATCGAGTGTCAAATCATGCCGGGCACGTACCCGCACCCGGCTGCCGCGCCTGAGCGGCACGCTGCTGCGTACCCGCCACTGCTCACCGTGGATGTGCGCCCAGCCTTCGTGTTCCATGTCCTCCAGGATTTCGCCGGTGGCGCCGATCATTTCCTCGGCGCCGGTGACCACCGGCCGCGCACGTGCCTTGATCGCCATGCCGGCGACAAAGAAGCTGAACAGCGCGCTTGCCACCGCCACCGGGACGATCAGCATCCAGGGGATGCCGTAGCCGGGCAGGTCGGTGTCGATCAGCATCACCGAACCGATGATGAAGGCGGCAATGCCGCCCAGCCCGAGCGCGCCGAAGCTGGGCACAAAGGCTTCCGAAATCATGAGGACGATGCCCAGCAGCATCAGCGCCAGCCCGGCATAGCTGATCGGCATGAGCTGCAGCGCAAACAGCCCGAGCAGCAGGCAGATGCCGCCGACCACGCCGGGGAACAGCATGCCGGGGTTCGAGAATTCGTAGATCAGGCCGTAGATGCCCAACAGCATCAGGATGTAGGCGATGCTGGGATCGCCGATGACCGCCAGCAGCCGGCTGCGCCAGTCGGGCGCGACGCGCTCGATGGTGGCCTGGGCGGTGTCGAGGGTGAGCGTCTGGCCGTTCATCTTGATGACGCGGCCGTTCAGCTGTTTCAGCAGGTCGTCGAGATCGGTCGCCACCACGTCGATCACCTTCAGTGCCAGCGCTTCGGTTGCCGACAGGCTCACTGCCTCGCGCACCGCGCGTTCGGCCCACTCGGCGTTGCGGCCACGCAGTTCGGCCAGCCCGCGGATGTAGGCCGCGGCGTCGTGCACCGCCTTGCGCATTTTGGGGTCGCCCGGCGGGGGGCCGGCAGGCTTGGCCGTTTCAGGTTGGGTTGAGCCGGGTTTGCCCGGCGCGGCGGGCTTGTCGCCGCCTGCGGGCGCGAGTTCGACCGGCGTCGCCGCGCCCAGATTGGTCGCCGGCGCCATCGCCGCGATGTGGCTGGCATACAGGATGTAGGTGCCCGCACTGGCGGCGCGGGCACCCCTGGGCGAGACATAGGTGGCGACCGGAATCTTTGATGCGAGGATGGCCTTGATGACGTCGCGCATGGAGGTGTCGAGTCCGCCCGGCGTGTCCATTTCGATCACCACCAGATGCGCCTTGTCCTTAGCCGCCTTGGCGAGGCCGCGTAGCAGGTAATCGGCGCTGGCTGGGCTGATCGCCCCCTGCACCGTCAGCACCCGCACCGTGGCGGCGTAGGCGGGCGCGGCCAGCCCCAGGATCAGACACGCGGGCAGGACAAGATGCGACAGGAAGCGAAGTGGATAAGGCATCCGTTCAATCTAGACCCTAAACCAGGCTGTGACTAATGGGATGAGCGAATGCCAGCCTTCAGTTGAGGGGCCTCGGCATCCAACTCGCTTTCAGGTTGTGTGGTGCGGGCCCGCTGACCGGGTCGGATGCCGTGAATAGACATTGATGTGGGCCCCCGCAGTTAGCTTAGTATTCTTGGACTAATTGGCCATAATTGGCCACTTTCGCTTCACCTTAATGTGAAAATGGTATTGTGCCTCACGCCGAGCGGCTCAGGGGATCCAAAAACTATTTTGACTGATGCGCCATGCAAGAACGAGCTGATCCTGCAATGTGCGGGCGAAGGCATCTTTAGCCTGGACAACCAGGGCCGGATGACTTTCGTCAACGCTGCAGCCGGGCGGATGCTGGGCTACACCAAGGAGGATCTGGGCCAGGACCTCGCCCATGACCTCATCCATCACGGCAAGTGCGACGGCCGCCTATGCCCGGCCGAAGAACGTCCCCTCCTGGCACCATGCCGTGACGGCACGCTGCATCGCAATCATGACGCTGTATTCTGGCAAAAGAACGGGCGCCCCCTCGAAGTGCAGTACGCCAGCGCCCCCATTTGGGAGGCCGGGCAGATGGTCGGCGCAGTGGTGGTTTTCAGCGACAACACGGCGCGCAAACAGAACGAGGTCCGTTCCGCCAGATGGCAGCATATCTTCGGTGCTCATTGCGCTGCCGCGTGTCTGTCCAGGCATCGTGATCGTCCAGCACATGCCGGAGAAATTCACGGCGGCCTTCGCCGCACGCCTGGATAGTGTGTGCCAGATCGAGGTGCGCGAAGCGAGGAACGGCGACCGGGTGTTGCCGGGGAGAGCGCTGATCGCGCCGGGCGGCCGCCACATGCAACTCAAGCGTGGCGGTGCCCAGTATCACGTGGACGTGATCGACGGCCGGCCGATAAACCGGCACCGTCCCTCGGTGGATGTGCTGTTCCGTTCTACCGCACGCTGCGCGGGTGGTAACGCCCTGGGTGTGATCATGATCGGCATGGGTGACGACGGTGCGCGCGGCATGAAGGAAATGCATGAGGCCGGGGCTGTTACGCTGGCCCAGGACGAGGCGAGCTGCGTGGTCTACGGCATGCCCAAAGAGGCGGTGAAGCTGGGGGGCGTCGAGATAGAGCGTGCCCCTTGTGGGCATTGCGCGAGAAATCACCCGTTATGGCGGGGCAGGGTGAGGGGGCGCTGGCCCGGGTCGATCCCGGTAGTCAGGCCCGATCCGATGGCGCGTCGCTGTCCTGTGCCGGGGTGGGGGCGAGCGATTCGAGCTTCAGATGCAGCGCCGCCTTGGCGAGCAAGTGGGCGCTTACCGGCGCGGTGATGAAAAGGAACAGCGTGACCAGCACCTCGTGCAAGCTGACGCCTGCTTCGCGCACGCTGAAATGCACGGCGGAGGCGATCAGCAGGCAGCCGACGCCCAGCGTGGTGGCCTTGGTCGGGCCGTGCAGGCGGGTGTAGAAGTCGCGCAGGCGCGCGAGCCCGAGCGAGCCGATGAAGGTGAAGATCGCGCCAGTGAGGATCAGGAGGGAAAGCAGGATGTCGATCATGGCTGGCCGGTCCTCATTCGATGATGTCTCCGCGCAGCAGGTACTTGCACAGCGCCACGGTGCCGACGAATCCCATCATGGCGATCAGCAGCGCGGCCTCGAAATAGATGGCGCTGCCGAGATGGATGCCGAGCAAGACCAGGAGCGCGATGGTGTTCACATACAGCGTGTCGAGCGCGAGGATGCGGTCGGGTGCGTCGGGGCCTCGGAGCAGGCGCCAGAAGCTCAGCAGGAAGGCCAGGCTGACCAGCGCATAGGCGATCGGGATGATGGTGCTCAGCATGATTCACCTCCTTCTTCGAAAATCCTTTTCAGCGGTGCCTCGTAGCGCTGCCTGATTTCGGCGACCAGCGCGGCGGCGTCGCCGGTGTCGATCGTGTGCACGATGAGCGTGCGCTTGTCCGCGCTCAGTTTTGCCGACACCGTTCCCGGCGTCAGCGAGATGGTGTTGGCCAAGAGGCTGATGGCGAGATCGGTCTTGAGCGCCAGCGGCACCTGGACGAAAGCCGGGCGCAGGCGGGCCGGCCCCAGCAGGATCAGGTACGCGACGATGAAGCTGCCGCGGACGATGTCGATGACGAACACCACGAGGAAGCGCAACAGGGTGAGCGGATGGCGGATGCGGATCCGTTCCGGCCAGAAAGACGAGGTGGCGAAGGGGATCAGCCAGCCGAGCAAAGCACCCAGCACGACGTGCCCGGCGGAGAGCCGGTTGACCAGCAGCAGCCACAGGAGGGCCAGCGTGACGGTCAGCAGGGGGTGCGGCATACAATCTTTCACGCGCTTTAGCGCGTAGAAAGCTGGAGTCCCCTTGTGGGGCAGGAAACGTCTCATGGCGCGGTACCCAGCACGGCTTCGATGTAGAGCTGCGGCTGCAGCAGTTGCGCCGCTGTGGCGCTGGCGTAGTCCGACAGCGGTCCCGCCCAGACCGTCAGGCCTGCGACCAGCAGCAGGAGGCCTGCGACGGGCGCCAGCGCGGCATACAATCTTTCGGGCGCTTTAGCGCGTAGAAAGCTGGAGTCACCTTGTGGGGCGCGTGTCGGCGGCGTCAGCGAGACCGGCTCATGTGATGAGTGGGTGCGGTAGAACAGCAGGCTGCCGCTGCGCGCCAGCGCGATCACGCCCGCCAGGCCGGTGACGAGCACCACGCTCCACACCCAGGGCATGAGCGGCGAGTCGAGCGCGGCCCGGAGCAGCATGAACTTGCCGAGAAAGCCCGACAGCGGCGGCATTCCGGCGATGGCCACGGCGACCACGAAAAACAGCCCGCCCAGCACACGCGCGCCAGGCATCGCGGGGCCGGACTCGAAGCGGTCGGCAAGTTCGCCACGCGCGCGGCCGACCGAATCGGCCAGCAGGAACAGCGCGGCCGCAGCGAAGGTGGTATGCGGGAGGTAATACAGGCCGGCTGCGATCGCGCCGGTGCTGTTAAGACCGAAGGCGAGCAGCAGGCTGCCGATCGAGGCTACCATCAGATAGGACGCCTGCTGCCGCAGCGCGGTGCTGGCCACTGCACCGA
>CAMTWC010000119.1:0-15466 GCA_947085345.1 uncultured Gammaproteobacteria bacterium
TGCCTCGCGAGACCTTCCCCCGAAAAAACGTCTTCCAAGGGTGACATAAAATCACAGTCACATTGGAAAGGAAGACGATGAAGATACCGAAGCAGGAATACACGACCGAGTTCAAAGAGCTGTCGGTCAAGCGCGTGAAGGCAGGTCAATCGATTGGGTCGGTAGCCAAGGATCTCGAGCTGATCGAGCAAACGCTGCGCAACTGGGTTATGCGGTGGCTCCGGTCGTCTGGACAGCTACCGGGTCGGAATAAGCTAAGGCCGGTGGCCGGGGGTTGGTTTTGACTTTCCCGGATTTTATTCAAAATGGCACGAGCGCTGTGGAGCTTGTGGGCAAAGGGGCGCGCGGTGGGAAAGTCGCCAGACTTTCCCACGGCAAGCGCCCCGGTTCACCGCACGCGGATTGTCCACAAATCCACAGCGTCCCTCCCTCAGGCCGCCCGCAGGGCGGCCTCCTGTTGCCCGAAGTACGCCTCGTCGGGCGTTTGCCAGCCGAGCGCCTGATGCGGCCGGCGACGGTTGTACCAGTCGAAGAAGGTCGCCAGGCTCGCCTTCTGCTCGCGGCCGTCGGCGCACGGGCGCAGATACACCCACTCGTGCTTGACCGTCCACCACAGCCGTTCGACAAAGATGTTGTCATGGCAGCGGCCGCGCCCGTCCATGCTGATGCGGATGCCGTGGCGCTTGAGCACGCCGGTGAAGGCCTCGGCGGTGAACTGACAACCCCTTGTCGGTGTTGAAGATCTCGGGTGCGCCGTAGCGGGCGATGGCCTCCTCGAGCGCGGCCACGCAGAAGTCGGTCGTGAGCGTGTTCGACAGCCGCCATCGCGACCTGCGCCTTGAACTGCGCGCTGTGCTGCTTGCGTTTCACGCCCACGTTTCACACCTCAACTGTCCGGTCGGCCTTAGCTTATCCAACTGTCCAGTTTTCCGGCACCGCCGCAAAATACGCCCACGATCCAGCCTACTACCGGTCAGAAGATGAAGCCAAGGGCATGAGGCGCGGCATATGGAGCGATCCCAACCCGATCCCGCCCTGGGAATGGAGGCATCGAGATAAAGGCGGAATGTAAAGAAATGAGGCGGCACCTGGACCGCCTCGCGGGGCTGGCGCACCGGACTCCCATGCCCGATGACGAAACCTTTGGGCCCCAGGTCTGCCCTCACGAGTGGAGGGAGATTTTGCCGCCAGCCCTTGCAACTCAAGGTAGCACAAAACCATGAGGATCGACCGCCCCCCCCGCGCTCAACGTCCATGACGTTCGGTGTATGAGACCGCGCCTCGATGGGTGTGGCGGCACCGCAATAGTAAACGATCAGGATCGTAATCACATCGACGACCGCGCCGCTCAGCCGACGCGAGCCCGCGCAGCGGGTGAGCGGTCGGCTGGAGCGCCTTGTTGGGCGCGGGTTAATTCCCAATGGTGGATTTGCCCTTCCCAGTTTTCTTGTACTGAACTTACAATTGCTTCATGAAACTCTCGGTGCTCGGGCTGCAAGGCCATGAGAAAAACTACGTGGGGTGTGGAGAATGCCTCAACAAAGGAGCCGGGTGCGGCGATCCTCAAAGCCTCCAGCATGCGCTGAATGAAATCGAGTCGCTTTTCGCGAATGAAGTGCTGGTATATCAATAGTGACTTCCCGGAGGCCCAGAGAGCTTCCACTTCGCGCCAATATAAAAACTTCGATGAGTCCTTTCTCCCGTATGCCTTTGATTTCACCTCTAACCCATTATCGGGGTCGAGGAAAATGAAATCGCTACCTTGCGCTCGTTGGATAAGCGAATTGAACCACGAACTTCGGCCTGAAGTTGTATCGGGCACATGGGAGGAGAAGTATTCTGCTTTCGGGAGAAGACCCGTACTTTCGATTAAGCTTACTCGGCGCTTCCGGCCAGACGCCAAATGCTCTTTGATTTCTTGGAACAGAACAGGGTCATGCCGTGACCACTTGCCTGGATGTTCCAGATACGAGATGAACTTCCCATCTGCACTCCCGTCGTCAGGCGTAAGCATCCAAGCGACCAATAGACGAATCCCACTGGCGCGAATGATGGCGCGCAACAGTCCGTACTTCCGATAGTCGTTGATGTCCCCGTAATATTGGTCCTTCATGGTGCTCTCTTCCTTTTACGCCCAACGTCTGAATTCACCGGCGCTGCGCGGTTTTATCGCGCAGCGTCCCCTGGAACGAAGTGTTAGGTTGCATTTGCTGGTGGGTCGAGTAGCGGGCCATAGTGTTGCTCCCACAAGGCGTACAGAGGCGAACACACCTCAAGCAGATAGGCACCAAGGTCTTGAATCTCCTTCGGCTGACGCTTTAGGTCGCGCGATGGAAGAATCTTCGAGAACGCAAGAGCGGCACGAACGAGTTGCTGCGCACTACTTGCACAAAACATTGCTGGCGACGCTACTGGGCGGTGTCATGACAAGGCTATCGGACAACCTGTGCCCTATCGGCAATGGCCGGGCGATAGAAAATGGGCGATACGCCAGTGCAGACCAAATAAATCAAAGCCTTATATCGATCACCGCAGGTGCGGCATGGTCGATAGCCGCAAGGCCGAACCCAGTGCAGTCCAGTGGCGTGCCATCGCTTGCCAGGAGGCAGCCCGTGATGGAGGCGCAGAAAAAACAAAGGCCGCTGATTCGCTACCCGGGTTCAGCGGCCGAAACCTCGATAGGTCCAAAGCCGATAGGCAGTGAACTCAACGCGAGAGCGTATCCCGAACAGCCTGTATGTCAAACCAGGCTGGCCTTGACCCAAGAACAGCAACGAGACCCTGCATGCCAACATTGAACTGGATCGGCAAAGAAGCCGTCGTCAAACACCACAAGGACGTGCCGTTCCGCCTGCTGGAGCCGGTGCCGGAACTCTCCTGCGGCGATGCCAACAGCGGCAATCTGATCGTGCAGGGCGACAACCTGCACGCCCTCAAGGCGCTGCTGCCGCGCTATGCCAGACAGGTGAAGTGCATCTACATCGACCCGCCGTACAACACCGGCAACGAGGGCTGGGTCTACAACGACAACGTCAACAGCCCGGAGATCCGCAAGTGGCTGGGCGAGGTGGTGGGCAAGGAAGGCGAGACGCTGGACCGGCACGACCGCTGGCTGTGCATGATGTATCCGCGCCTGGTGCTGCTGAAGCAGTTTCTGCGGGAGGACGGCGCGATCTTCGTGTCCATCGATGACAACGAGGTGGCGACGCTGCGGTTGTTGATGGATGAGGTTTTTGGGGCGAAGAATTTTGTGGCGACGATTGCGTGGCAAAGGAGAATCTCACCGGATGCAAGGCTTGGGCTAAGTCAGGCACACGACCATATCCTTGTATTTGCCAGATCCATAGATTCAATCGAATTTCATTCCATTCCGCTCAGTGGTGATCAAGCGAAAAGCTTCAAGAATCCAGATAACGATCCTCGTGGACCATGGGCCTCAACTGACTTCACTGCACAAGGGTGGCGACCCAATCAGATGTACGAAATTCGTACCCCTCTAGGTGCTGTATATCAGCCTCCTCCGGGGCGATGCTGGGCGAATATCGAACCAGTTTTTCAAGAACTAGTGGCCGAAGGAAGAATGTGGTTTGGCAAAGATGGCAAAGGACGGCCACGCGTAAAGACTTATCTTTCCGAGAGTACAGGCGTTCGTGCATGGACTTGGTGGGCAAACCAAGAGTGCGGCCACAACCAGGAGGCAAAGAAAGAAATTAATGAGGTCATCGGGCATGATGTTCCATTCGATACCCCCAAACCCACCCGATTAATCCAGCGCATCCTCCAAATCGCCACCGACAAAGACTCGCTAATCCTCGACTCCTTCGCCGGTTCCGGCACCACCGGCCATGCGGTTCTGAAGCAGAATGCCGAGGACGGCGGCAACCGCCGTTTCATTCTCGTCGAGATGGACGAGAACATCGCCCGGAACGTCACCGCCGAGCGGGTGCGGCGGGTGGCGCAGGGTTACACCAACGCCAAAGGTCAGCCGGTCGCAGGCCTCGGCGGCGGTTTCCAGTTCTGCCGCCTGTCGGCCGAACCGCTGTTCGACGCCGACGGCCAGATCCGCAGCGACGTGAGCTTCGCGCAGCTTGCCGAATTCGTCTGGTTCGCCGAGACCGGCACCGGCTTCACCGGCACCGCCGCCTCCCCCTTGCTGGGCGTGCACGAGGGCCGCGCGATCTACCTGCTCTACAACGGCATCCTCAAGGACAAATCCGTCTCGGGCGGCAACGTGCTCACCGGCCCGGTGTTCGATGTGCTGCCGAAGTTCACCGGGCCCAAGGTGATCTACGCCGCCGCCAACCGCATGGGTGCCCGCGCCGCGCGTGAAGGCATCACCTTCAAGCAAACTCCTTACGCGCTGGAGGTGTAAACATGACCACATTTGCGCCCAAGACCTATCAACAGCAGGTGCTCGACAGCGTGGGGGCCTATTTCAAGGCCTGCCACGAGCTGCCCTCGCCGTCGATTGCCTTCACCGCCACCACCGAGCGCCTGTGGGGGCGCGGCTTGTCGTACAACCCGCTGTCGGGCTTTCCGCCCGATATGCCGTACTTCTGCCTGCGCGTGCCCACGGGCGGCGGCAAGACCTGGCTGGCGGCCAAGAGCGTTCAGCTCGTCAACACGCATCTGCTGCGTTGCGAGCACAGCGTGATCCTGTGGCTGGTGCCCAGCAAGCCGATTCGCGAGCAGACGATCAAGGCGCTGAAGGATCGCAGCCACCCCTATCACGCCGCACTGCGCGAGGCAGGGCCGATCACGGTGCTGGATCTGGAGGAAGCCAAGAGCGTGACCCGCGCCACGCTGGACACCTCGACCACCGTCATCGTCGCCACGCGCCAAGCGTTTCAGGTGGAGGACGAAGAGTGCCGCAAGGTGTACCAGTCCAGCGGCGCGCTGATGCATCACTTCGACAACCTGTCGCCCACCCAGCGCGATGCGTTGCTGACCGATGGCGAGGGCAGCGCGCGCACCACGCCGTATTCACTGGCCAATGTGCTGCGCCTGCGCCGGCCGTTCGTGGTGGTGGACGAGGCGCACAACAGCCGCACCGAGCTGGCCTTCGACATGCTGGCGCGCTTGCGCCCCAGCGGGGTGATGGAGTTGACCGCCACGCCCGATCTGGAACGCACGCCCAGCAACGTGCTGCACAGCGTGTCCGCCGCCGAGTTGAAGGCGGAGGAAATGATCAAGCTGCCGGTGGTGCTGGAAACCGAACCGAACTGGCAGCAGTGCCTGGCCGATGCCATCGCCCGCCGCGATGCCCTGCACAAGCTGGCGGATGAAGAACGACGCGCGGGGGCGGCCTATTTGCGCCCACTGGTGTTGATCCAGTCTGAACCGCGCCGCGCTGGCGTTGAGACGCTCGACTTCGAGCGGGTGAAGAACGAGCTCATCACCAACCACGGCATTCCGGCCAGCGAAATTGTGGTGGCCACCGGCGAGGAAAAGGGGCTGGAGCAAATCGACGCCGATTACAAGCTGGGCATTGCCGATCCGGCCTGCCCGGTGAAGTTCGTCATTACCCAGAAGGCGCTGGCCGAGGGCTGGGACTGCCCGTTTGCCTACATTCTGGTGAGCATGGCTTCGTTGTCATCGGCCACGGCGGTGGAGCAGTTGCTTGGGCGGGTGCTGCGCCAACCCGGAGCGAGCCATCGGCAGAATCGATTGCTCAACCAGTCCTATGCCTTCGTGGTGTCGCGCAATTTCGCCGAAACGGCGGGCGCGCTGCGGGATCGTCTGGTGGCTGGCGCGGGGTTCGAGCGGCGCGAAGTCACGGAATTCGTGACCGCGGCCAAGGCCGAGCAGGCGCGGCTGGACTTGGATGGGCATGCCGGGCGCGTGGTCGTTCGGCCCGTTGCGATTACCTTGTCCGAAAAGCCCGACCTGAAGCGCGTGCCGAAGCCGGTGCGCGACAAGGTGAGCTGGGACGGCAAGCTCAACACGCTGACGATCAGCACGCCGCTCACGGAAGATGAGGCCGAAGTGCTCAAGGCGTCGGTCACGTCGGAATCCGCTGCAGCGGCGATTGTGGAAGCCGCCGAAATCAGCCGCACCACGGCGATTGAATTCTTCCAGACGCCGGCCGAATTGGGCGAACGCTTCCGCGTGCCCCAACTGGCCTTGCGCGTGCAGGGCGAGCTGCAATTGTTCGACGATCCGGAGGTGCTGGAGTATCCGTGGGACCTCTCGCCCTACGATGCCGCACCGACGACGGATGACCTGACAGCCTTGGGTGCGGCGCTGAAAGTGTCGGAAGGCGGCGAGATCGACATCGACGAGAGCGGCCACGTGGTGTCGCGCTTCCTGCCCGAGTTGCAGCGCGATCTGGGGCTGGTCTACCAACCCGAGCACTGGGACGAGGTGCGTCTTGCCACCTGGCTGTGCCGCAACCTGCCCGAGCCCTCACTCACCCATGCCAGCAAGCAAGCCTTCGTGGCCCAGTGGCTGACCGAACTGCTGCGCCGGGACGGCTTCACGCTGGCGCGCGCCAATCTGCAGAAGTTCCTGATCCGCAACCTGATCGAGGCGCGGATTCGTGAACTGCGCAAGCAGGCCATTGGCAAGGCCTTCCAGCAGGCGTTGTTCGGTGACGATGCGGCCACGCGCGTGGCGGTGACGGATCAATACGCCTTCGAGTTTCACGCTCAGGCCTACGCGCCCAGCCGCGACTACGACGGGCGCTTTGGCCATTTCGATTTCCGCAAGCATTTCTATGGGCGCATCGGCGACTTCGACAGCAAGGAAGAGTTCGAATGCGCCTGCCAGTTGGATATGTGGGCGCAACAGGGCCGCATCCGGTTCTGGGTACGCAACCTTGTGCGGCGCGAAGGCAGTTCATTCTTCTTGCAGAAGGCCGATGGTCGCTTCTACCCGGACTTCCTCTGCCAGTTGCCGGGTTCAGACGGACAGCCGGGGCCGGTTCTCGCGGTGGAGTACAAGGGCGCTGATCGATGGAACGGGGCTGAAGATGACCGCCTGATCGGTGGCCTGTGGGCCAACCTGTCAAAAGGCCGTTGCCGGTTCGTGATGGTCAAGGACAGGCGGTGGGATTGGGTTGAGGAGAAACTGTAATGGCGACGAAAAAAACGCCCAAATCCGCCCCCAGCTGGAGCGACGTCAAAACCAAGCTGGCCGACTTCGACCGCGCTGGCCTGCCGGTGTTCGTCTGCGTAACGGCATCGTGAGCGCGGCGCTGCATCTCACGCCCCACGGGCATCTGCAATGGTCTGAATCGCCGGAGGCCGCGCCGCTGCCCGATGCGCGCGCCGGGCGGATCGCGGCGGCCTTCGCCCAAGGTGTCGGTCACGGTCTGCTGCACCTGGGCGCGGCGGAAGTCGCCACGGTCTTGCCGCAGCCGTGGGCCTTCTGGCGGGATTTCGCGGCGCGCTATGTGACGGCGCTGACGGCCGCGCCGGAAGACGGAGAGATTGCGGCCAACGCTCCTGATGCGTTGACGCTCGAAACCCTGTGCTTCGACGCGCCGCCGATGACGGGGGCGGAATACCTGACGCCGGAGGTGTTCGTTTCGCTCTGGTCGGAGATCGAAGCCGCCGTAAAGTCGGAAATGCGCGCTTCCGGCCAGACGCTGGCGGATTTCCTCCAGGCGAAACATCCGGCCTGGAACCGGGTGGGGCGCGTGCATTTCAATCTGGCGGAAAACCGCAAGGATACGGACTACCCCTTTGCTTTTCTCGCCACCTATACCTCCGGCCTATCCGCCACGGGCACGGCGCAGCATCTGCCGCTGTCGCGGGCGCTGGCGGAATTTTCCGGCGCCAGGAAGAAGGCGCAGCTTCTCTCCTTGCTGCTGCCGGTGCAAAAGGCGGCGGAAGGCTGCGCGTGGCTCGCCGACATGGTGAATGAGGGCGAGATCTACCACCCGCTGCGCTGGCAGGTGAGGGATGCCGTCCGGTTTCTGCAGGATGTGCCGAAGCTCTCGGCGGCGGGCGTCGTCGTGCGCCTACCCAAGACGTGGGGCCAGGATCGCCCCGCCCGGCCCAAGGTGTCTGCCACCGTGGGCACGAAAAATCCCTCGATGTTGGGTATGGATGCCCTGCTTGATTTCCGCATGGAAGTCACGCTGGACGGCCAGCCGCTCACGCAGAAGGAAATCGCCGCGCTGCTGGAAAGCCAGGAAGGACTGCACTGGATACGCGGCCAATGGGTGGAGGTGGACCGCGAGCGGCTGGCAACGCTCATCGCGCGCTTTACGGGCATCGTGGACGCGGCGGCGGACGGGTTGCCGCTGGGCCGGGCCATGCGTCTTCTGGCCGGGGCCGCGCTCGACGGGGAGACACCCGCCGACCCGGACTGGTCGGAAGTGGTCGCGGGCGACTGGCTGGCCGGTCTGTTGCAAGGCTTGCGCTCCCCGGAAGGACTGGCCGCCGTCTCGCCCGGGCCGGCTTTGCGCGCCACGCTTCGTCCTTATCAGGAAGCGGGTGTGCGCTGGCTTCATCTGCTTTCGCGTTTGGGGCTGGGCGCGGTGCTCGCCGACGACATGGGCCTGGGCAAGACGATCCAGGTGCTCGCGCTGCTCTTGACGCTGAAACGCCCGCGTCCGAGCCTGCTGGTCGCGCCGGCTTCTCTGCTCGCCAACTGGCAGGCGGAGGCCGAGCGTTTCGCACCAAGCTTGCGTTGTCTCGTCGCGCACCCTTCCGCGCTGCCGCAGGAAGAACTGCGCACGCTGGATGCGGAACGCCTTTCGGGCGTGGATCTGGTCATCACGAGTTACGGCACGCTGATGCGTCTGCCGAACTTGCACGATGTCTGCTGGCATCTCATCGTGGCCGACGAGGCGCAGGCGCTGAAAAACCCCGCTGCCAAGCAGACGAAAGCGGTCAAGGCATTGCAAGCCGATGCGCGCATCGCGCTCACCGGCACGCCGGTGGAAAACCGGCTGTCCGATCTGTGGTCGCTGTTCGATTTCACCCATCCGGGCTTGCTGGGTTCGCAGAAGGTCTTTGCCGATTACGCGAAGAACCTGCCCCATTACGGCCCGCTGCGCGCGCTGGTCAAGCCCTACATCCTGCGCCGCATGAAGAACGACAAACGCGTGATCGCGGATTTGCCGGACAAGACGGAAGTGACCGCCTGGTGCGCGCTGGCTCCCGCCCAGGCCGCGCTCTACCAGCGCGCGGTCAAGGAACTGGCATCCGCCCTGGAAAAATCAGAGGGCATCGAGCGCAAGGGGCTGGTGCTGGCCTTCCTGATGCGATTCAAGCAGATCTGCAACCATCCCTCGCAGTGGTTGAACGACGGCGCCTGGAAACCGGAGCACAGCGGCAAGTTCGCGCGCCTGGCCGAGATCGCCGAGACGATCGCCGCCCGGCAGGAGAAGGTGCTGGTGTTCACCCAGTTCCGCGAAACCACCGCGCCGCTGGCAGCCTTTCTGGGCAAGGTCTTCGGGCGCGAAGGGTTGGTGTTGCACGGCGGCACGCCGGTGGGGAAGCGCCGTGAGCTCGTCAAACGCTTTCAGGAAGACGAGCGGGTGCCCTTCTTCGTCCTTTCGCTCAAGGCAGGCGGGACGGGATTGAACCTCACCGCCGCTTCCCACGTGATCCACTTCGACCGCTGGTGGAACCCCGCCGTGGAAAACCAGGCCACCGACCGCGCCTGGCGCATCGGCCAGCATCGCAACGTGCTGGCGCACAAGTTCGTCTGCCAGGGCACCATCGAGGAGCGCATCGACGAACTGATCCGCTCCAAGCAGCAACTGGTCAAGGACGTGCTCGAAGGCGGCGCGGAAATCAATCTGACCGAGTTGAGCGACGCCGAGCTGCTCGATCTGGTGAAACTTGACATACACACAATCAAGGAGTGAGCAAATGGGCTGGGGATATTGGAAACCTTACGTGCCGGTCGCTCAACGGCGGGCGCAGGCGGAAAAAACCGTGGCAAAGGCCAAAAAGGCCGGCAAGGCCATGCAGCCCGTGGTCATCGCGGGCCGGACAATCGCCAAAACCTTCTGGGGCAAGGCCTGGTGCGACAATCTGGAGGCCTACAGCGACTACGAGAACCGCCTGCCGCGCGGACGCACGTATGTGCGCAACGGCTCGGTCATCGACCTGGCGATCGAGCCAGGCAGGATCAAGGCGCAGGTGATCGGCTCCTCGGTTTACACGGTCGAGATCGGCATCGCCGCCGTGCCCGAAACGCGCTGGAAGATGCTCACGAAAGAATGCACGGGCTCCATCGCTTCCCTGGTGGAGCTGTTGCAGGGCAAACTCTCGAAGGCCGTGATGGAGCGCCTCTGCGCGCCGAAAACGGGCCTGTTCCCGGCGCCCAAGGATATCCAGCTCAACTGCTCCTGCCCGGACTGGGCGACGATGTGCAAGCACGTCGCCGCCGTGCTCTATGGCGTGGGCGCGCGCCTGGACGCGCAACCGGATCTCCTGTTCACGCTGCGTCAGGTGAGCGCGAATGATCTGGTGGCGCAGGCGGCGGAACTGCCGGCGGCAAGGAAGAAAACGCCGCCCAGGAGCCGCGTGCTCGACGACGACCAGTTGGCCGATGTCTTCGGTATCGAGATGGCGGCTCCCGATACGGGCCCGCAACAGACGGGAACCCGCAAGACACGCCCCGCGCCGGTACCGGCAGTCGAAGCCCCGGCCAGGAAAAAAACTGCCTTCATTGCGGCGACGAATGAGAAGCCGAAGCCGCCGAGAAAATCCGCCACGCAACGCAAGAGCGCACAGGCAAGCCCGGAATCCCCCCTGCCTGCCGCAAGAGGGCGAAACTCTCCGCAGGCCGTTGTCGCACCCCGAGGACGCAAGAAGTCGAAAACGGATTGATCCGGAAGCGGCCCGAACAGCCAGTGCCGCATACGCCCGCAGCAGTGCTCATAAGCTCAGGAGGCCGGTCGGCACATGGTCCACCAATAATGAAACCCCAACCGTTCTCGGTTGGGGTTTTTTCTTGCCCGATCGCGCCGGTTCCCGCGTACTCGTGCGGGTTACTGATTCGTCGTCGGATTAGTCAAGCGCTGCCGCTGCTCACCCCACAGCGCCGGTGGATCAACCGCCAGGTCAAATAGCGTGATGTGGTTAGGCAAGGCGTCGTCCAGAATGGCCGCCACGATGTCGGGTGCCAGCGTGGTCAGGTTGACCATGCGGCTCACATAGCTGTTGTCGATTCCTTCCCGCGTAGCGATTTCCTTCAAGGACTTCGCCTCGCCTGACTCCAGCATCGCCAGCCAGCGGTGGCCGCGGGCCAGCGCCAGTTGGATGGAGGTCGGTGCCACGTCCCACGGCCTGACCAGCGCGGTCTCGCCGCTTGGCAAAGTGACCAGTTTGCGGCCGTTGCGGCGTTTGATCTGGATCGGGACGGACAAGGTCAGCCTCCCGTCGCTGGTCTGCAGGATGTCCGGCTCGCCGGTTTTCTGGATGCGGATGTCGCTCATGCCAGTGCCTCCGCTGCTTGGTTGGAGGGCTCGGGACGCAGCTCCAGCACCAGACGTTCGATGCCGTTGGCGCGCAGCCGCACTTCGAGGTCGTTGGGTGACACGATGACTTTCTCGACCAGCAGCTTCACGATCCTGGTCTGCTCGGCCGGGAAAAGTTGATCCCAAATCGCGTCGAGCTGGGTCATGGCCACGGTGATCTTCGCCTCGTCCAAGGTTGGATCGAGCTTGATCGCTTGCGGCAGCATGTCGCCGAGTAGATTCGGGGCACGCAGGATCGCGCGCAGTTGGTCGAGCACGGCCGACTCGAGTTCGGCGGCAGGCAGGCGCGGAAGGCCTGATGCGCCCGCGTGCTCCTTGGCGTCGCGCTGAGGCACGTAGTAGCGGTACCTACGGCCATTCTTCTTGGTCGTGTGCCATGGCGACAGCGCCCGGCCATCGTTGCCGAAGACGATGCCTTTGAGCAGATATGCCACGGTTGCCCGAGTCGCGTTGCAGCGCACCCGACCCTACTGGTTCATGGCCCTCTACTGCGCGGCCAAGACGGCGGCGTTTGCGGCTGCCGTCACTGCCGGTGCCGATTGGGGCACGGCCATCCTGCACGCCTGGACAGAGGCTGATCAGGCGCTGTGGGCCGGGGTGCTGAACTTCTGGTTCCTCGGGCGGGTGTTCGACCGGGTGCGGCCGTGATCGAAGTGCCGAAGGCGGCCATCTGCCGACGAAACGGAACATCCCTCGATCGAGTCCATCAAGCCCTGACGCTATTCAGGCGCAACATCAGTGTCATCGGATGCTGTGGCGATTCCTGAAAGCCGTAGTGCGCATAAAACTGTTTGGCGCGTTCGTGGAGCGCATGAACCAGCAAGGCTCGTACACCGGTGTTTTGCGATACGGTGATGGCGCGGTTAACCGCGTCTTGCAGCATGGCAGCCCCCAACTTGATGCCCTGTGCCCGCCGATCGACCGCCAGCCTGCCGAGCACCATGACGGGAACTGGATCAGGCATATTGCGCCGAACCGAGCTGGTTGCCACTTGATGTGCGACCGCACCAGCCGCCATCGCGTAGAAGCCGCGCACCCGATTTTCTTCATCAACGACCACAAAAGTCCGGCTGGCCCCAGTGAGCTGGTTGTTCATCGCCCGGCGTTTTAGCCACTCATCCAAAGCAGGCTCACCACTCTCGAAGTCGCCCAACAGGTGCGCGGCCGCAAGGGGCTGCGGCGCGGATAGCTTCAAGCTCATGCCGGATTGCTGTCCCACGGCGCTTTTACTGCCATCAGTCGCTCAAGACCCTCATTGGCCCGTGGCGGAGCGTCGAGCATGGCGGTGAACTGCTGGAATTTTTCCGCATCCAGACCGAAGAATACCTGGTCGAGCAGCACGGACTGCGCACGCTCGCAGGCGGCTTCCAGCATGAAGTCCGAACGGTTTTTTCCCAGCAGTCTGGCGGCGTGATCGATGAGATCCCGTTGCTCCGGCAAGGCACGTAAATTGATGGCAGCAGCGCGCATGGCGACCTCCTTGTGTGTATTCAACAGATATACAAACGATAGATGCGCGTGTAGCTGTTGTCAATACGCAGTACCAACAGGTCAGCCAGCACTGACTAGAGCCGTTGCGGTCTTGGTCGAGGTCGCCAGGCACGATTCCTCGTAGGCTTCGATGTCGACCTGCCGGTACAGCACACGTCCCTTCAGCTTCATGAATTTCGGCCCGATGCCTTCGCTGCGCCAGCGCTCCAGGGTGGCCTCGCTGAGATGCCAGCGCGCGGCCAGTTGTTTTTGGTTGAGGTGAACGACTTCCATTTGGTCTCCTTCCGAATGAGTTGGCAGGCGTCCATGAAGGCGCTGTTCGGCCGACGAGCCAAGCGATTCTTCTGTGGATCTGAGTTACGCGTCGTCTGGCGGCAGTGGAGTGTCGAGCTCTACCGAGACGCCTACAACCAGCGATTGAACGCGTCGCACCTGCTCGGCAGTGATAGGCTGCAACCGTTCGGGGTGCGCGGCGATGTCCCGCTCGAGGAAATCCAGAATGACCTTCTCGGATGAGCTGATGATGGCATTTTCCGCGTCGTCTGCGTCTTTCTTCATGCGCGCTCCCCCGTTGGAGCATCATCCAATACATAGCTTGTACTGCGCCCGCCCGCATCCGATTTCCGCAGGACACCCCGCGCAAGCAGATCGTTGATGTCGCGCAGGGCCGTGTCCGGCGAGCACTTGGCTAGGCCTGCCCACTTGCTGCTGGTGAGCTTGCCTTCAAAGCCGTCGAGCAGCTTGTTCAGCAACTTCACCTGCCGCTCGTTGAGTGGTGTGGTCGCCCAGCGCTGCCAGAACCGCGTCTTGGTCAGCACGGCGTCGAGTGTGTACTGCGCCTGGTCGACAGCGCGATGGAGCGTGTCGAGGAACCAGGCGAGCCACTCGGTGACGTCCAGCGACCGTTTCTGGGTCCGCTCCAGGATGTCGTAGTAAGCCTTCCGTTCGCGCTGGATCTGCGCCGACAAACTGTAGAAGCGTTGCGGGCTGCCGTCGGCGCGTGCCAGCAGCAGATCACCGATGGCCCGGGCGATACGGCCATTGCCATCGTCGAACGGGTGCAGCGTGACGAACCACAGATGGCCGAGCCCCGCTTTGATCAGTGGTGGCTCGTTTGATGCACCATTGAGCCAGTCAAGGAAGCGGCTGATTTCGGCCTCGATGCGATCGGCGGGCGGCGCTTCGAAATGCACCCGCTGGTGGCCAATGGGGCACACCACCTGCATCGGACCGCTGGCATCGTCACGCCAGGCGCCGACCTTGAGCTTGAAGAGTCCGGAGTAGCCGGTGGGAAACAGCGCGGCATGCCAGCCGAACAGACGCTCCCGTGACACCGGTGCCTGGCAGTTGGCCGTGGCATCCAGCACCATCTCCACCACCCCCTCGACGTGCCGATCGACCGGAGCGAGCGCACCGATGTCTACACCCAACCTGCGGGCGATGGACGAGCGCACGGATTCGACGTTGAGCTGCTCTCCCTCGATCTCGCTGGTCTTGACCACGTCCTCGGTGAGCGCGGCCAGGCTCGCCTGGTCACGCAGGGCCATGCCGACGTCAGCCAGGCGCCCCATCAACAGCCCCTGGGCACGACTGACCTCGGCCATGGGCCCGGCCAGCACCGCCAGGTCGAAGCGCCAGGTCGGCCAGTCACTGGCCTGCCAGATGTAGTTGTAATCGCCGCTATTCATGCGGAGATTATGGACTGCGTTCTCCGCACATGCAAGTCGTTCGCCGCATAGAATGCGGTGAATAGGACAGTCATTCGCTGCACGGCGGGGCGCATCGCGCCGAATGGGTGTAAATGGGTGTGCTTTTGGTTGTCTGCCTGGCAAGACCTCATCCATTTCGGATATTGCGATTATTCGTTTATTTCGGTTATACTTCCTCCCATGATGCTGTTTGAAGCTCCCAGGAGGCTGCCATGACCACGCTCTCACCCACCCGTTCGTTGCCGACGGCCGAAGAAATTGCCATCGCTCGCGAGAGCGGACGGGCGCTGTCTGCCTTCCTGCAGACCCGCGCGGAAACCCAGCAGATCGATATCTTCGACGACAAGGGCGCGGCCCATCCGGTTCGCGTCCCAGTGTCGGCGCTGCGACTGCTCGTGGACGTCCTGACCGAAATCGGTGAGGGCAACGCGGTGAGCATCATCCCGATCCACGCCGAACTGACGACGCAGGAGGCGGCCGATCTGCTCAACGTCTCGCGGCCTTTCCTCGTGCAGTTGCTGGAAAAAGGCGAGATCCCGTTCCACAAGATCGGCACGCACCGCCGCGTCCGCTACCAGGACGTAATCGCATACAAGGAGCGGATCGACGCTGAGCGCAGCAAGGCCCTCGATGCACTGGCCGAGCAAGCCCAGGCGCTCAAGATGGGGTACGAATGAATGAACCTAGAAACCGCAGTTGGACGCGCCCGATGGCGCGTCTGGGCGCGTGGCTGCCACGAAGCGACAAGGGCAGGCACGCGGCCAGGCGTATCAGCGGGTGCGTAGCGGACTCACCCAAACGGTGAACGCTATCGAAGACAGAA
>CAMTWC010000120.1:0-3243 GCA_947085345.1 uncultured Gammaproteobacteria bacterium
CCCGCCCCCAAGGGCAAGCCGGACGCTGCGCTGCGCGCGATGATCATCGACAGCTGGTACGACTCCTATGTCGGCGTGGTCATGCTGGTGCGGGTGGTCGACGGCGTGCTCAAGCCCAAGGACAAGATCCGCTTCATGGCCAGCGGCGCCCAGCACCTGACCGAGCACGTCGGCGTGTTCACCCCGAAATCGGTCGACCGGCCGCAGCTGTCGGCGGGCGAGGTGGGCTTCGTCATCGCCGGCATCAAGGAGCTCAAGGCAGCGCAGGTGGGCGACACCATCACCCTGCTCGACCGCCCCGCCAGCGAGCCGCTGCCCGGCTTCAAGAAGGTGCAGTCGCAGGTGTTCGCCGGGCTCTATCCGGTCGAGTCGCACGACTTCGAGGCGCTACGCGACGCGCTCACCAAGCTGCAGCTGAACGACGCGGCGCTGCAGTTCGAGCCGGAAGTCTCGCAGGCGCTGGGCTTCGGCTTCCGCTGCGGCTTCCTCGGCCTCTTGCACATGGACATCGTGCAGGAGCGGCTGGAACGCGAGTACGACATGGACCTCATCACCACCGCGCCGACGGTGGTGTACGAAGTTCTGATGAAGGACGGGACGCTGATCAACGTCGAGAACCCGTTCAAGCTGCCCGAACTGTCGAAGATCGAGGAAATCCGCGAGCCCATCATCACCGCGACCATCTTCGTGCCGGAGGAGTTCGTCGGCAACGTCATCACCCTGTGCAACCAGAAGCGCGGCATGCAGCTCGACATGCAGTACCACGGCAGGCAGGTCATGCTGCGCTACGACCTGCCGATGAACGAAGTGGTGATGGATTTCTTCGACAAGCTGAAATCCACGAGCCGCGGTTACGCCTCGCTCGACTACGAATTCAAGGAATACCGTGCGGGTGACCTGGTCAAGCTCGACATCCTGGTCAACAACGAAAAGGTCGACGCGCTGTCCTTGATCGTGCACCGCGCCTCAAGCGTCTATCGCGGGCGCGAACTCGCTTCCAAGATGCGCGAGCTGATCCCGCGCCAGATGTTCGACGTCGCGGTGCAGGCCGCGATCGGCGCCAACATCATCGCGCGCGAGAACGTCAAGGCGCTGCGCAAGAACGTGCTGGCCAAGTGCTACGGCGGCGACATCACGCGCAAGAAAAAACTGCTGGAAAAACAGAAGGCCGGCAAACGCCGCATGAAGCAGGTCGGCAACGTCGAAATCCCGCAGGAAGCCTTCCTTGCGATCCTCCAGGTCTCGGACAAGTAAACATGAACTTCGCGCTCATCCTTTTCATTGCGCTGGCCGTCACCGGCGGCATCTGGCTGCTCGACGCGCTGCTGCTCAGCCGCTACCGCGACAAGGACGCCCGGGAACCGCTGCTGGTCGAATATGCCAAGAGCTTCTTCCCGGTCATCCTGATCGTGTTCAGCCTGCGCTCGTTCCTGGTCGAGCCGTTCAAGATTCCGTCCGGATCGATGATGCCGACCCTGCTGATCGGCGACTTCATTCTGGTCAACAAGTACACCTATGGCATCCGCCTGCCGGTCATTAACAAGAAAGTGGTTGCGCTGAACAACCCCGAGCGCGGCGACGTCATGGTGTTCCGGTACCCGGCCGATCCCGGGCTCGATTACATCAAGCGCGTGGTCGGCGTGCCGGGCGACGTGGTGGAATACCGCGACAAACAGCTCAGCATCAACGGCCGCCCGGTGCGTACAGTCAGCACCGGCACCTACAGCTATGTCGGAAACGGCCTCAATTACGTCACGGCCATGGTGTACGACGAACAACTCAATGGCGTCGGCCACAGCATGATGACCGAGCCGGGCAAGCCCGCGGTCTATCCGCCGCAGGTGGTCGACTTCCCCTACCGTGAAAACTGCTCCTACAATGCCGACGGCGAAGGCTTCGTCTGCAAGGTTCCGGAAGGGCAGTATTTCATGATGGGCGACAATCGGGATGCCAGCAACGACAGCCGCTACTGGGGCTTTGTTCCGGACGAGAATATCGTCGGCAAGGCCTTTCTCATCTGGATGAACTTCGACGATTTCGGCCGCATCGGCACCACCATTCGATAAGGAGACACCATGCACTGCGTACGCCCCATGCAATCCAAGCAACGTGGCCTGGCCATGTTCGGCTTCCTGTTCGTCGCCATCGTGCTGGTGGCCGTGGCCTTGCTGGCGATGAAGCTGGTGCCGGCCTACATCGAGTTTTTCTCGGTAAAGAAAATCCTCGCCACCATGGGGCAGGATCCCGAGATCCGGTCAAAAAGCAATGCCGAGATCCGTGACAGTTTTTCGAAGCGCGCCAGCACCGGTTATGTGACGGTGGTCAAGCCAGAAGACCTCAGCATCGACCGTAGTGGCGGCGTACCGGTCATTTCCGCCGAATACGAATTCCGCACCAAGCTCGTCGGCAATGTCAGCCTGGTGGTCGATTTCAGTGCCAGCAGCGACCCCAACGCCGCCCCCGCCCAGATTGAATAACGCCTTGCTGAACCAGCGCCTGCAGCAGGCGCTGGGCTATACCTTTTCCCGCCCCGATCTTCTGACCCAGGCGCTGACGCACCGCAGCTATGGCGCGATCAACAACGAACGGCTCGAA
This sequence comes from uncultured Gammaproteobacteria bacterium, assembly GCA_947085345.1. Taxonomy (GTDB): domain Bacteria; phylum Pseudomonadota; class Gammaproteobacteria; order Burkholderiales; family Thiobacillaceae; genus Thiobacillus. The sequence continues at coordinate 2,596 of CAMTWC010000120.1, forward strand.
TTCCTCGGCGACTCGGTGCTGAACTGCACGGTTGCCCACGCGCTCTATGAGGCATTTCCCGATTTGCCGGAAGGCAGCCTGTCGCGCCTGCGCGCCAACCTGGTGCGGCAGGAAACCCTGGCCGAGATTGCGGTTGCGCTGAAGCTGGGCGACAGCCTGCGCCTGGGCGAGGGCGAACTCAAGAGCGGCGGCTTCCGCCGTCCCTCGATTCTGGCCGATGCGCTCGAATCGCTGTTTGGCGCGGTTTTCCTCGACGCCGGGTTCGACGCGGCGCAGCGCGTGGTGCGCGGCCTGTTCGACCCGCTGGTGGCGCAAATCGACCCCAAGGCGTCGGGCAAGGACCCCAAGACACAACTGCAGGAAATATTGCAGTCGCGCCGTCTGCCGCTGCCGGATTATCGCTTGGTCGACACCCAGGGCGAGGCGCATGATCAGAGCTTTATCGTCGAGTGCGTGCTGGCCAGGCCCGCACTCAGCACACGTGGCGTCGGCAAGAGCCGCCGCGCCGCAGAACAGGAGGCCGCACGCCTGGCGTGCGCCGCGTTGCAAAAATGAACGAATTCAAATGTGGCCTTATCGCCATCGTCGGGCGCCCCAATGTCGGCAAGTCGACGCTGCTCAACCGCATCGTCGGGCAGAAAGTCAGCA
>CAMTWC010000121.1:0-7370 GCA_947085345.1 uncultured Gammaproteobacteria bacterium
GAAGCGAAGCAAAGTAATCCAGGATGCCCGCTAAATCAAATGATTCCGGAGCCCCACAAGAGGACTCCGATCCACTAAGCGCCTTGGCGCATAGTGGATCGTATGCCGCGTCACTGCGTTCCTCGCGACGACCGAATATATAAATCAAGCACTGCGCTCGCACTCTACCCAAGTACCCATTGACATCGCTAATAAGACCTATTATTATTCTCATTGTTGTTCGTTTTACTCAGCCCAGCCAGGCTGGATGGCCTGGGACACTTGCCAGCACAGGCTTCGCAACCCTTCGATGCGTCCCCAGCCTGTGCTGTTTGATATCTGATTGGGAGCCTGGGATGACAGCTTTACTTTTCGCCCCGTTATCCTGGAAATCCGATTCTGGGGTTGAGACGTTGCGCCCGGCATCGTCGATGTGCGCGCGCGCGCGCATTTCGCCCGCCTCGCTGATCGGCGTGACGCTCGCGCACGCCGGGCTGCTGGGTCTGCTGGTGCTCGCGCCCGACACGCCGGAACCCGTCACGCCGCCGCGCCCGCTGATGGTGAGCCTCATCGAGCCCCGGGTCGAAGCCCCTCAGCCCCAACCGAAACCCAGGCCGCAGCGGCCAAAACCGGTGGCCGGGCCGGTGGTAAAACCCCTGCCGACGCCTGTATTGGCCGCCAAACCGACGCCGACGCCCGCTCCGCAGGCCGTGGCCGAAACCCCCGAGCCCACGCCACTGCCCGAACCCGTTCCCAAGGCGTTGCCGCCACCCGCGCCGGTGGCGGAAGCGCCCAAATCAGCGCCGCCGCTACCGACCCCAACGCCGCCGCGCCCGGCGGATTACCTGAACAATCCCAAGCCGCCCTACCCCGCGCTTTCCAAACGCCTGGGCGAGGAAGGCACGGTTCGCCTCAACATTCTGGTCAACCCGGACGGCAGCGTGGCGCGGCTGGAACTGGCGCAGAGCAGCGGCTATCCGCGCCTCGACCGGTCCGCCATGGACACTGTGCAGTCCAGCTGGAAATTCGAGCCCGCCCGCCAGGGCGGCAGACCGGTGGCCGCGTGGGTCATCGTGCCGATTCAGTTCACCCTCAGGAGTTAAGTCATGGAAACCGCCGCAACCCAAACCCAGCTGGGCTTTGCCCACTTCATCGCGCAGGCCGACGGCCTCGCGCACTTCCTGCTCATCGTGCTGCTGGCGATGTCGGTCATCACCTGGACTCTCATTGTCAGCAAGAGCATCGCCAACTGGCGCATGAAAAAACATGCGCAGGCGTTTCTAGCGAAGTTCTGGGACGCGCCCAGTCTCGCGTCGGTCGCCGACTACCTGCAGTACCACGGCGTCAACGATCCGTTCTCGCACCTCACCCACCACGGGCTCAAGGCCGCAGAGCAATACCGCAACAGGACCGGCCAGCGCCTGATCGAGTCGGGTTCGGAAGACGAATTCCTCACCCGTGCGCTGCGCCGCGCGATCAACCAGGACACCGCGCGGCTGGAATACGGCCACACCATGCTGGCGTCGATTGCGTCGTCCGCCCCCTTCGTCGGCCTGTTCGGTACGGTGTGGGGCATCTACCACGCGCTGGTCAACATCGGCATGTCGGGCTCCGGCAGCCTGGACCAGGTCGCAGGGCCGGTCGGCGAGGCGCTGATCATGACCGCGCTCGGGCTTGCCGTTGCGATCCCCGCGGTGCTCGCCTACAACTTCTTCAACCGCGCCAGGCGCCAGATGCTCACCGAAGTGGACGGCTTCGCGCATGACCTGTTCGCCTTCATGTCCACCGGGGTGCGCAACAACACCCGCGTCAACAAGGACGAAGCGCGCGTCTACGCCGCGCCCGCCGCAAGGAGCGCATGATGGCTTTCGGCGGACTGCTCAACGACGCCGGCGACGGCGACAACGCGGAGATCAACATGATCCCGCTGATCGACGTGATGCTGGTGCTGCTGGTCATTTTCATCATCACGGCGCCGCTGATGACGCACGCGGTCAAGGTCGAATTGCCGCAGGCGTCGAGCACCCCCAACCCGCCCAAGCCGGAGACGATCAACCTGTCGATCCAGGCCGACGGCTCGGTGTTCTGGAATACCGAGCCGGTGGCCCCTGCCGCCTGGCAGGCGCACATGCGCGCCGCCGCGCAACAAACGCCGCAGCCGGAAATCCACCTCCGCGCCGATGGCGAACTGGCCTATAAGAACGTCGCCCGGATCATGGCTGACGCCGCGCGCGCCGGCCTGACCAGGCTCGGCTTCGTCACCGATCCGGGAGAAACAACGACTCCCTGATTTTCATCCCCAGCCAGCCAGACGGTCATGACCACCAGCCAGCCAATCACTTCAACAAAGGACATGATCCATGAAACCCTATCGAAATTCATTCAAGACCCGCCTGACTCCCATCGCCGCCGCTTTACTGGTCGCGCAGACGGGCTGGGCATTGGCCCAGAGCACGCCTGCGGGAGTGGAGATGCCGCGCATCGACGTCATCGGCGGCAGTGAGAACCTGCCCAATATCGGCGGCACGGCGGATACGCTCGACAGCAAAACGCTGGAAAACAGCCGCGTCTTCACGGTCAACGAGGCCTTGCGCAAGGTGCCCGGCGTCAACGTGCGCGACGAGGAAGGCTTCGGCATGCGCCCCAACATCGGCATGCGCGGCCTGAATCCGACGCGTTCGACCAAGATCACCCTGCTGGAAGACGGCATTCCGCTGGCCTACGCGCCCTACGGCGACAACGCCAGCTACTATCACCCGCAGATCGACCGCTACAGCAGCATCGAGGTGCTGAAAGGCGCCAATTCCTTGCTGTTCGGGCCGCAGACCGTGGGCGGGGTGATCAACTACATCACGCCCGACGCGCCGCAGAAATTCGGCGGCTACGTGCAGGGCGCGGCGGGCAACCGCGATTATTTCAACGGCAAACTGAATGTCGGCGGCGGCGGCTTTCTGCTCGATGTCACCCGCAAGCAGGGCGACGGCGCGCGCGACAACCTGGAGCACGCGCTCAACGACCTTAACCTGAAATACACCACCGGCATCGGCGCGAGCCAGGCGCTGACCCTGCGCGCCAACTACTACACGGAAGATTCAACCGTCACCTATTCCGGCCTGACCCAGGCCGAATTCGACAAGCTCGGCCCGCGCTACAATCCATTCAAGAACGACAAATTCGACATCGAGCGCACCGGGCTGTCGGCCACCCACGAGGTCGATTTCAGCCAGGACATGCAACTGGTCACCAACCTGTACTACGCCACGTTCGACCGCGACTGGTGGCGGCAGTCGAGCAACAGCACCGAGACGATGTGCGGCACCGCATTCCGTGATGCCCGGCTCGCTGGCACCGCGGTCGATCCGGACACCTGCAACGCCAACCAGGGCCGCCTGCGTAGCTACACCACCTGGGGCGTCGAGCCGCGCCTGACGCTCAAACACGGCATGGGCGAATTGCAGGCCGGGGCGAAGGCGCATTTCGAGGAACAGAAGCGCCGCCAGGTCAACGGCACGACCCCCACCGCACGCACCGGAACCACGGTTGAGAACAACCTGCGCGACACCACGGCTTACAGCCTGTTCGTCGCCAACCGTTTCGATTTCGGCAATGTGAGCGTCACCCCCATCGTGCGCCACGAAAAAATTGACGCCGACCGCACCAACCGGCTCACGGGCCAAACGGGTTCCACCTCGCTCAGCAAAACCTTGCCCGGCATCGGCGCCACCTGGAACCCGGGCAAGACGCTCACCGTGTTCTCCAGCCTGCATCGCGGCTTCGCGCCGCCGCGCGTGGAAGACCTCATCGGCGGCACCGGCACGGTAACCGACGTCGATCCCGAAAAATCCACCAATTTCGAACTCGGCCTGCGCAGCCAGCCCATGCCCGGCGTGTCACTGCAGACGGCCTACTTCCGCACCGACTACGACAACCTGATCGCGGTCGGCTCCATCGCCGGCGGCAGCACCCCGCTCTCCCAAGGCAAGGCGCTGTTCGAGGGCCTGGAACTGGGCGCGCAGGCGGAAATGAAGAACGGCCTCTACGGCCGCCTGGCGTACACCTGGCTGCCCACCGCCGAGCAGACGACCGCCTTCCGCCGGGTGGATACCCAGGCCATCGTCACCGGCAGCGCAGCCGGGTTACGCCAGCCTTACGCCCCGGAACAAACCCTGACCGCGGCGGTGGGCTACGCCACCGGGCCGCTGCGCGCGGAAATCGAGGCGCAGCACGTCGGCGCTCAGTTCTCCGGCTTCGCCAACACGGTGGCGCCGTCGGCCGACGGGCAGACAGGCGAAATCGCCGCCCACACGGTGTGGAATGCCGCGTTCAACTACCGCTTCGACAAGTCCCTCTCCGGCTTCCTGACGGCCAAGAATCTCGCCGACAAGGTTTACATCACCGACCGCACGCGCGGCATCCAGGTCGGCCAGCCGCGCCTGGTGCAGGTAGGGGTGAAGTACGCGTTCTGACGCAGGCGGTTTCGCCCTGCGCTTGGGAGAAACCGTCGTGTTCAGGCCCGATCTCGGTCCGGTGCAGCCATACACACTATGGTGAACATCTCAAAGCCGGAGTCGGGTCGCGCGGCCGTTTGATTCACAGGCGCAGGGCTGCCGAATGAATAGGGCCAAACCGACACTGTCCATTACATGCTGTTTTTAACCTGGAAACCGCAGTTGGACGCGCCATCGGGCGCGTCCAACTGCGGTTTCCAGGTTAATTATCTGGGTTAAAACCCGCCCGCCCACATGACCACCACCGCCATCGCCCTCGTCGGCAACCCCAACGTCGGCAAATCCGTGCTGTTCCACCGGCTCACCGGGGCCTACGTCAACGTATCCAACTATCCCGGCACCACGGTCGAGGTGGCGCGCGCCGCCGCGCGCTTCGACAGCAGCGTCGACCTCATCGACACGCCCGGCGTGCTGACCCTCCCCGCGCGCAGCGACGACGAGCGTGCAACGATGCAGGCGCTGTTCGACGAACCGCTGCGCGCGCTGGTGCAGGTGGGCGACGCCAAGAACCTGCGACGCACGCTCACGCTCACCGCCCTGCTGGCCGAACTCGGCGTGCCGATGGTGCTGGCGCTCAACATGGCTGACGAAGCCCGGGCGCGCGGCATGACGATCGATCATGCGGCGCTGGCCGCCACCCTCGGCTGCCCGGTCGCGACGACCGTCGCCACCGGCGGCGAAGGCGTGACGCAGCTCGCCCGCCAGGTGGCCGAAGCACGGCCGGCCGGCCCGTTTCTGCAGTACGATCCCGGCGCCGAATCCGCCATTGCCGAACTCGCCGCGCTGATCGACGCCCATGCCCGGCATCCGCGTCTGGCCGCGCGCGGCCTGGCGATTCTCTACCTGGGCGAAGACAGCGTCGCCGAAACCTGGCTGCACGCGGCAGCGGGCGAACGCGCCGCCGCGTTGCGCAGCGTGCGCGACACGGCGCGCACCGCCGGCATCACCCCCGCCATGCTGGCGCACGAACGCGGCGAAGCGGCCAGCCTCATCGCCGCACGCGTCGCCAGCCAGCGAGCCGATGCGACGCCCCGGCTCGCGCAAACCATCGCCCGCGCCGTCATCCATCCGTTCTGGGCCTGGCCCATCCTGCTCGGCGTGCTCTACGCCGTCTACGAATTCGTCGGCGTCTTCGGCGCCGGCACGCTGGTCGGCCTGCTGGAAGAAGACCTTTTCGGCGGCATCCTCAACCCCGCCGTCACCGGCTTCGTTAAGCAGCACGCCACCATCGGCTGGCTTGCCGACATGCTGGTCGGCGAATACGGACTATGGACGATGGGGATGACTTACGCGCTCGCGCTCATCCTGCCCATCGTCACCACCTTTTTCATCGCCTTCGGCATGCTCGAGGACTCGGGCTATTTCGCCCGCCTGTCGGTGCTGTCCAACCGGGTGTTCAAACTCTTCGGACTCAACGGCCGCGCCGTGCTGCCGATGGTGCTGGGCCTTGGCTGCGTGACCATGGCCACGCTCACCACGCGCATCCTGTCCAGCCCGCGCGAGCGCCTCATCACCATCTTCCTCATGGCGCTGGCGATTCCGTGCTCGGCGCAGCTCGGCGTGGTGCTCGGCCTGCTCGGCGGCATTTCGTTCACCGCCACGCTGATCTGGCTGCTGGCCATGGTCGGCGTGCTGATCCTGGCCGGTCTGCTCGCCGCACGCCTGATTCCCGGACGCCGGATTCCGCTGGTCACCGAAATGCCGCCAATGCGCCTGCCGCTCGCCGGCAACGTCGCCAAGAAAACCCTGGGACGCCTGAAATGGTATCTGATCGAGGTGATCCCGCTGTTCCTGCTCGGCGCCTTCATCATGTTTCTGCTCGACCGCGCCGGCATCCTGCCTGCCATCATCGAATCCGCCGAACCGCTGGTGACCGGCTGGCTGGGCCTGCCCAAGGAAGCGGCGGCCGCCTTCGTGATGGGATTCCTGCGCCGCGACTTCGGCGCCACCGGACTGTTCGCCCTGTCGGCCGCGCTCACGCCCGTCCAGGCTGTGGTCGGCATGGTCACCATCACGCTGTTCGTGCCCTGCATCGCTAGTTTGTTGATGATGGTCAAGGAGCAGGGCCTGAAAATCGCCGCCGCCATGGTCGCTCTCATCGTCCCGTTCGCCTTCCTCGTCGGCGGCCTGCTCAACCATCTGCTGCGTCTGGTGTGGGCATGAAAACCGACCGCCACGCCCGCGTGCCCCTGTCCGTGCTGCTGCCAGGCATCGATGCTGAGGTCGACGGCATCGAGGAAGCCATCGACGCTGCCCAGCGCGAGCAGCTCATCGCCTACGGACTGGCGCCGACACGTCCGCTGCGCGTGTTGCAGCAACGGCCGATGACCGTCATCATGATCGACGAAGTCGAACTCGCGCTGGAAAACAGCGTCGCGCGCCGGATATGGGTGAGGAAAGCCTGATGCGCACCACGTGTGCCCTGCTGCCCGCCAGTTTCGTCCTCCTGCTCGGCAGGCCGGCGCAAGCGCAGATCGAGCCCACGACGTGCTGCTGATTCGCGGCACCGGCCGCACCGGCATCCAGGACGGCGACGCGGCGAAGTCGTACGACTCCATCGTCGGCAAGCTGTTCAGGCTGCCAGACGACACGCTAGGGAACCACTTATATGGACGCCCCCTGTTTGCCAAGTTTTCTTGAGTGTTGGCGAGTAGGTAAAGATTGCACCCGTACATTCGGACTTTGAGTGCGGCAAAGCCGCTGTCCCTGATGGGATGTGCTGGTTGGCTCCTCCAGCGAGGTAATGCACTTTTGGTGTGCTTCGCGATGAGCGGGTTTTGCCAACCACGGTCTGACCTGTTTTGCCAGCATTTCAAGATCGCCTGAGCAATCGGTGGTGTGTGCGCCTTCAGTTTCAATGACGACTCCTGATAGGCCGCATTA
>CAMTWC010000122.1:0-24557 GCA_947085345.1 uncultured Gammaproteobacteria bacterium
CGACGACCCAAACCCTATCCGCTCTTGATGAAACCCCGTCCTCTGGCCAGGGCTGACGTCCGACTCCATGGGCACCCGAAAAAGCTTAAGTAAGTGCCATTCGGGTCTGCACCCTCCAGCTGCCGTCCGGCTGGCGGCAGGCGGTGCTGTACACCTTTTCGCGTTTGCCGCCGATGATGGCTTCTGTGGTGAATTCCCGGCACGGGCCGGCAGGCGTCTCAAAGGTGCGGGTAGGCGTCACCGCGTACTGCACGCCGCTGTCGGGGTTGCGCCACGTTACCGGCACACTGGTGCGCACCCCCTCGAGGGTTTGCGCGACCTTTTGCCGGTCGGCCGCGTCCATATACTTGCCGACCGAACCCCCGATCGCGGCGCCAGCCAACGCGCCGGCGATGATCGCCACCGTGCGGCCATGCCCTTCGCCCACCTGGGCACCCAGCACGCCGCCCAATACCCCGCCGATCACACTGCCCGCCCCCTCTTTGGGGCCATAGGTGTTGCAACCCGACACGGTCAATGCCACCAGCAAGGGCAGTGCCAGAAAAAAGTGTTTGCGCATGAATATGCTCCTTGGAAAGATACGTGATCTGAATTCACGTTGTTCCAGTATAGAAATTGTTGACCCCATGCCCTGAACGGGAAATGGAGCGGCGCAGACGCAGCCCCTCGCGCACCAGCGCCGACTCGAAATCGGCGAAGTCGTTTGCCGCTTGTCCATCGGCTTCCCATGTTCGCCGCAGACTGGGAAGCGCGCGGTCGATGTTGTCGCTGGCAGGCCCCAGGTAGCCCAGCACCTTCGCCGCAGCCAGGGCCAGCGGCGACAGCGGCGGCTCGGCCTTGCCCCAGTAGCCCCGCAGTTCACGCAGAAAAATACTGACGGTGGTGTCGCCGATCCCCTTGCCCAGGGCCTTGAGCCGGTTTTCCAGGTCGCGCGGATCGGCGGCGGCGTCATGCAGGGTATCGAGGCTGCCGCCGTAATCGCGCATGAGGGCTTCGCATACGGCAAGCAGCTTGGTGGCGGTCTTGTAGTCGTAGCGCACATAGCCGCCGGCATCGAGGATGTCCACCAGTCCGTCCCAGCCGGTTGCCAGGATGCGGTCCGGGGTGAGCACGCCGCGCGCGGCGAATTCGCGCCAGGTGCGGGTGGCGAGCGATTCCGAAATGCGCGCCCCGTACAGCACGGCAGCGAGAAACCACTTGAAGCGCTCGCCCGCATCCGGCGTGCCGGGATCGATGCCGAGCGCGCTGGCATAACGTCCGCCGCGGCTTTTTACCAGTTCGCCCGGGGCAAGTCCGCTCATGGCCCGGGCTCGCATACCAGCCGGTCGGCCTGGCGTTCGAGTTGGGTGCCCAGTTCGGCGCAAAGCCCTTCCCTGCGTCTATGGCTGGGAATGCGGGGTCAGGACGCATTCCAGGTTGGCGATGCGCAGGTCGGCCTGCAGCAGTTGCGGCAGCACATCGCCCCACGGGTCCTGCGGGCCCATTTGTTTGAGTGCCGCGTCGACGCCGCGGCCGAGCATGACGTCGCCCATCAAGGCCAGGGTCGGCATGGCGTCACAGGGTGTGCTTGAGCAGGTACCGCAGCGTCGCCTGCGGCCGGGTATCGGGCATGCCGTTCTTTTCCGGCGCACATGGCGTCAGCAGCCGATTCGGGCCGGGAATCGCGGGATGCGGCAGGCCTGGGGATGCTTTCTCCGTGATCGACCACCCGTGGACACGCGCAACGTGTCCACGGGTCGAGACAGCGTTCATGCCGTCCAGCCTGTCCGACCATGCCTGCCGCCATTGCCCGATGCGCGGGGAGTGGACGGGCAGGACGGATTACTACTGGGCCGGCAGGGTGCCGGGCATGCTGCCAGGAGCCGGTTCCGCGGGCGGGATGCTTTCGGTCGGCGTTTCGGGGGCCGGCGTTTCAGACACGGGAGCGGGCTCGGAAGGGGGCGCCTGCGGAGCCGGAGCTTCCGCGGCCGGCATTTCCCCGGCCGGGGCCTCCTCCTTCTTCTGGCAGCCGGCCAGCGCAAGGGCCAATAGTGCGGCGACGAGGACCGACTGTTTCATTTCCTGTTTCATGTCACGCTCCTTTCGAAAATGGCGGTGTTCCAATATAGGCAACTTTTCGGCCCGAATCGGGTGCGACTGCGTTTTAACAGGGCTCCCATCACGCTTCGCTTCCAGCAGGCTTCACATGGTGCGCTTGAGCAGGGACCGCAGCGCCGCCAGCGGGCGGGTGTTGAGCACGTCGTCCTTTTCCAGCCAGCCACGCCGGCCCTGGCCGACGCCATAGCGAAGATTGGAAAAGTCGAAGGTGCTGTGGGCGTCTGAATTGATGCTGACCAGCACGCCTTCCTCCTTCGCCATCTGGCAATGGCTATCCAGCAAATCCAGGCGCTCGGGATGGGCGTTGAGTTCGAGAAAGCAGCCACGCGCCTTTGCGTGGCGAATGATGCGCAGCATGTCGGCATCGTAGGGCTCGCGCTTGTCGATCAGACGGCCGCCGGGATGGGCCAGTATCGTGAAGTGGGGATGGTCCATCGCGCGCAGGATGCGTTCGGTCTGCTTCGCGCGCGACAGATGGAACCGGCTGTGCACCGCGCCCACCACCAGGTCGAGCCGGCCCAGCACCTCGTCCGGCAGGTCGAGGCTGCCGTCCTCCAGGATGTCCACCTCGATGCCCTTCAACAGCGTGATGCCGTCGAGCTCCAGGTTGAGGCGGTCGATCTCGTCGCACTGGCGGGCCAGCCGCAGCGGATCGAGGCCATGCGCCACGGTAAGGTGGCGCGAGTGTTCGGTGATGGCGAGGTATTCCAGCCCCAGCGCCTTTGCAGCCAGCGCCATGTCACGCAGGCTGTCGTGGCCGTCGGTGGCGCGGGTGTGGGCGTGCAGGTCGCCGCGCAAGTCGGAAAATTCGACCAGTCTGGGCAGGCGTCCCGCGCGCGCCGCCTCGATCTCGCCGCGGTCTTCGCGCAGTTCCGGCGGAATATACGGCAGACCAACGCTTTTATAGACGGAGGTCTCGTCGTCGCCGGCGATGCGTTCGCTGCCGCGGAACACGCCGTACTCGTTGACCTTGAGGCCGAACTTCTGCGCGATGCGGCGGATCGCGATGTTGTGGGCCTTGGACCCGGTGAAGTAGTGCAGCGCTGCGCCGTAGGCCTGTTGCGCCACCACCCGCAGGTCGACCTGCAGGCCGCTTTTGAGGACGACGCTGGCGCGCGTGCTGCCGGCGGACAGGACCTCGGCCACCTCGTCGTAGGCAGTAAAGCGCTGCATCACCGGACTGCCGGCGGCAGCGGTGACCAGGATGTCGAGATCGCCCACGGTCTCGCGCATGCGGCGGAAGCTGCCGGCCACCGTCACCTGCTCGACGCCGGGAACGGCCTGCAGATACGTGGTGAGCGCTCCGGCGTATTGCGCCGCCACCGCCAGCTTGAAGCGGCGCGTCTGGCTGGCATGCGCTTCAACCGCCTGCAGGATGCTGAGCTCGGTCTTTTCGCCGAAGCCGGGCAGGGCGCGGATGCGGCCATCGCGTGCCGCCCGGTACAGCTGCTCGACGGTCTGCACATCGAGGTCGTGGTACAGCGCCTTGACCCGCTTCGGCCCCAGCCCGGGAATCTGCAGCAGTTCGGTGATGGCGGGCGGCAGTTCACGCCGCAGGCGCTCGAGCAGGCTGCAGTGGCCGGTGTCGACGATTTCGCGGACCTTGGCGGCGAGATCCTCGCCGATGCCCGGCAGCCGCGTCAGGTCCTCACCCTTTTCCAGCAGCGCGCGTGCCTCCTGCGGCAGTTCGCCCAGCGTGCGCGCAGCGTTACGATAGGCGCGAATGCGGAACGGATTGGCCCCCTGGATTTCCAGCCGGTCGGCGATTTCGTCGAAGAGGGCGGCGATGTCGGCGTTGTGGACGGGCATGACGTCAGATGGAGGGTGCGCGTTGCTTCATCAATCAAGAATAGGGGGTGGTGGGCCGGACGCAATCGCGGGAACGCAAGCATGGATGAAACACGGCGGCGTTTTGCTGAAAAGCGCCGAGTCAGGTCCAAATTATTTTTGTTATTATCCTTGCAGTTAACGCGGCTTGTTCATGACAATGCCGAAGATCTGTTCCAGATCTGGCTGCCGGAGAAGTTTGATGGCCTTGATGCTTCACGATTCCGCTTCCTGAGCGTATGCCCGTCAAAAAGGCTGCACCCAAGGAAAAAACCGGCTCCACCACGCGCATGCGCGCCAAGGCCCCTGCCAGCCGCGGGAAGGCCGCACCGTCGCCACAGGGCACCAGGACCGCCAGGCAGCCGATCCAGGCCGTCGTCGGCATGGTCGCCTCGGCGGGCGGTCTGGAGGCGTTCAGGCAATTCTTCCAGGCCATGCCGACCGACAGCGGCATGGCCTTCGTGCTCATCCCGCACCTGGATCCGAAGCACGAAAGCCTGTTGGCCCCACTGCTCGGCAAGCACACCTCCATGCCGGTGATGGAAGTCCAGGACGGCCAGCCGCTGGAGGCCGACCGGGTTTTTGTCATCCCGCCCAACCACTCCATGAGCCTGCACAATGGCGTGATCCAGCTGGGCGTCCCGCCCGGACGAGGCGACGGCGAGACCGCCATCGATCCCTTCCTGCGCTCGCTGGCGGATGACCAGCAGGAACGTGCCGTCTGCATCATCCTGTCCGGCACCGGCACCCACGGATCGCTGGGGCTCAAGGCGGTCAAGGCCGGGGGCGGGATGGTCCTGGTGCAGGAGCCGTCCACCGCCGAATACGACCGCATGCCGCTCTCCGCCATCGACACCGGGCTGGCCGACTGCGTGCTGCCGCCCGGCCGGATGCCGGAAGCACTGATCAAATATGTGCGGCACTTTACGGCCGGTACCGCCGCGCAGCCCGAGCCTTCCGCCGTTCAGGACGAGCTGGCCCAGGTGATGGCCTTGCTGCGGGCGCGCACCCAGTTCGATTTCCGCGCCTACCGCAAGCGCATGCTGCTGCGCCGCATCCAGCGCCGCATGGGGCTCAGCCACCTGGACCGGCTCGTAGACTATCTGACGCTGCTGCGCGAAAAACCGGACGAGCTCAACCTGCTGTGCAAGGATCTGCTGATCAGCGTGACCTGCTGTTTCCGCGACCCCGAGATGTACCAGGTGCTGGAAACCCAGGTGCTGCCTGAACTGATTGACGGGCGGGACACGGACAGCCCGGTTCGGGTGTGGGTGCCGGGCTGCGCCACAGGGGAGGAGGCCTATTCCATCGCCATGCTGCTGATCGAGCGCATCGCAGCGACAGGCAAGGCCTGCCCGCTGCAGATTTTTGCCACCGACGTGGATGAAGGCGCGCTCGAGGTGGGCCGTCGCGGTATTTATCCGGAAGCCCAGCTGTCCGACCTGGGACGCAAGCGCCGGGAGCGTTTCTTCATCCGGGTCGATGCCCACAACTGGCAGGTAAGCAAGCAGCTGCGGGAGGCCGTGCTGTTTGCGCCGCAGAACATCCTGGCCGATGCGCCCTTCTCCAGGCTGGACATGGTGAGTTGCCGCAATCTGCTGATCTACCTGGAGCCGGATGCCCAGCAGAAGCTGCTGCAGCTGTTTCATTTCGCCATCAACGACGGCGGCTACCTGGTTCTGGGTCCTTCCGAGAGTATCGGCCGGCTGGTCGACCTGTTTCGCCCGGTTTCCAAGAAGTGGCGCATCTTTCATCGCCTGCCCAGCACACGCCCGGCCCGGGCCGGATTTCCCATCCAGGCCGGCGAGCCGCCGAGCGCGCTGCAACTCGCGCCGTCGCCTGTCGCGGCCGGCAACCTGACCGAGCTGACCCGCAAGGTGCTGCTGGAGGATTACGCTCCGGCCGCAGTGGTCATCAACCGGCGCTACGAGGTGCTTCATTACTCGGGGCCGACCCATTTGTACCTGCAGCAACCCGGCGGACCGCCCTCGCACGATCTGCTGACGCTGAGCCTTGCCGCGTTGCGGCCGCGCATCCGGGCCGCAGTGGCCAAGGCGATCGGCGAGGCGGCTCGAATCGACGTTGGCGGCATCCGCATCAAGCGCGGCGATGCGCCTGTTCTGGTGCGCCTTGCGGCCCAACCGTTGCCGGGCAAGCTGGCAGAGGAGAGTTTGCTGCTGGTCACGTTTCAGGACGAGCCTGTGCCGCCGCAGATCGGGGGGGGCGCAGACGAGCAGGCGCGGACGGACGAGCATCTCGTGCGCAAGCTGGAATACGAACTGAAGACCTCGCGCGAAGAGCTGCAGAGCACTATCGAGGAACTGGAAAGCAGCAACGAGGAACTCAAGGCTTCCAGTGAGGAAGTCATGTCGATGAACGAGGAGCTTCAGTCCACCAACGAGGAACTGGAGACCTCCAGGGAGGAGTTGCAATCGCTCAACGAGGAACTGAGTACGGTCAATTCCCAGCTCAGGGACAAGGTAGACGAGCTGGAGGACGCCAACAACGACATGACCAATTTCCTGGCCAGCGTCGACAACGCCACCCTGTTCCTCGGGGTGGACCGCACCATCCAGCGTTTCACCCCCATCGCGACCCGCCTGTTCAATCTGATCGCCACCGACGTCGGCCGCCCCATCGACCACATCACGGCCCGTTTCGAAGACCCGGATATGTCGCGCGATATCGACCGGGTGCTGCAAAGCCTGGCGCCCTGCGAGCGGGAAGTGTCGCGCGACAAGGCGCAATGGTTCCTGCGCCGCATCACGCCTTACCGCACTGCGGACAACCGCATCAGCGGCGTGGTGCTGACGCTGACCGACATCACGCCGATCAAGCAGGCCGAACTGAACCTGCGCAACCTGGCCGAGCATCTCGAGCAACGGGTGGCCGAGCGCACCGCCGACCTCGAAGCCGAAATGAAGGAACGCCGACTGGCGGAGCGGGCCGTGCGTGCGAGCGAACAGAAATTCCGCACCCTGTTCCACGACGCGCCGGTCGGAATATGCCAGACCAATCCGCACGACGGCCGTTTCCTGCTGGTGAATCCGCGCTTTTGCGCCATCATCGGCTACAGCGAAGCCGAATTACTCGGCCGTTCACTTATCGATATCACCCATCCGGAGGATCGGGACGCCAACCTTGAGGGGTTTCAGCATCTGGGGCGCGGCAAGATTCCGGGGTATCAGGCGGAAAAACGCTTTATCCGCAAGGACGGCACCACCATCTGGGCCGAGGTTAAAGTGATCCTGGTGCGCGAACCCCTCGGGCAACCCCTGCATACGCTCGCGGTCATTTCGGATATCACCGAGTACAAGCGGCTGCGGACGAAACTGGACGAGCACAGTACCCAACTGCAGCACGAGCGCAATTTCATCGACGCCATCCTGAATACCGTCGCCGCCTTGATCATGGTGATCGACCCCGAAGGCCGGCTGGTGCGATCCAACGCCGCCTGCAATGCCACGACGGGCCATGACTTTGCCGAATTCGTCGGCACCGCGGCGTGGCAGGATCTGATCCCCCCGGATGAGAAGGAAGGCGTTCGCCGCGTCATCGACAGGCTACTGACCGGCGAGAAACATGTCGTGCACGAGAACCACTGGCGCCACCAGGACGGCTCGCTGCGCCTGCTCTGCTGGAGAAATACGGTGCTGAAGGACGAGGCGGGACGGGTCCAGTACATCATCGGCACCGGCCTCGACATCACCGAGCAGCACCAGGCCGAAATCCGGGCGCGGGAAACCCTGGAAGAGGCATCCCGCCTGCAGCGCCTGCAGACTGCCAACGAACTGGCGACCCTGCTCGCCCACGAGCTCAACCAGCCGCTTGCCGCCATCGCCAGTTATGCCGAGGCGGGCCAGCAGCTGCTGCGTCATACGCCGCTGGAACAGGACAAGCTGACCCGGAATCTGGAGCAGATCAGCCAGCAATCGCTGCGCGCTGGTGAAGCCATCCGGCATTTGCGCGCGTTTGTGGGGCGGGGCCGGATCGAGCCGGTGCCGCTGGATCTGAATGCCGTGGTGCGCAGCACCGGCACCCTGATGATGCCGAAGGCGCGTAGCCGGGGGGTCAGGCTTGTGCTCGACCTGGACGAGACGCTGCCGCAGGTGATGGGGGTGGGGGTGCACATCGAGCAGGTGCTGCTCAATCTGATTCGCAACGCCATCGACGCCATCCGCGATGCCGGGATGAAAAGCGGCAGCATCACCGTGACAACGCGGCGGCAGGAGGGCATGGCCCGGATCAGCGTTTGTGACAGCGGCCCCGGCATCGATGCCGAGCGGGCCGACAAGGTGTTCGAGCCGCTCGCCAGCCGCAAGGAATATGGGCTGGGCGTCGGCCTGCGCATCAGCCGCAGCCTGATCGAGGCCCACGGCGGCCGGCTGTGGGTGGAGCCCCACCGTCCCGGCGGCATCTTCCATTTCGTCCTGCCCTTCGCCCCATGAATTCGACCGTCTTTGTCGTCGACGACGACGTCGCCATGCGGGACGCACTGGCCCAGTTGCTGGAAGCGGCCGGCCTGCAGGTGGAAACCCATGCGAGTGGGCCTGATTTTCTGGGGGACTATGGGGAAAACCGCCCGGGCTGTCTGCTGCTGGACATGGCCATGCCTGGCATGTCCGGGCTTGAAGTCCAGGCGGCGCTGAAGGCGCGCGGCTGCGCCATTCCCATTCTCTTTCTGACCGGCCACGGCGATATTCCCATGGCCGTGCAGGCGATGCAGGCCGGCGCGGTGGATTTCCTGGAAAAACCCATCAGGGGCGCCGTACTGCTTGAACGGGTGCAGCGGGCCCTGAAACTGGACCAGGAATGGCGCCAAATGCGGGGCCGCACCCAGGCTATTCTGCAATGCCATGCCCGGCTCAGCCCGCGGGAGCGGGAAGTCATGGCGCTGGCAGTCACCGGGCTTACCAGCAAGCAAATCGCCCAGCACCTGGGCATCAGTCCGCGCACGGTGGAAGTCCATCGCACCCATGTCATGCACAAGATGGGCGCCGCCAACCTGGCGGAACTCGTCAATCTGGCCGCCTGCTGCCCACCCTGATCCAGCCTCTGCCGCCGCCGCGTTTCTAAGTGATTCTACTGAGCGTCCGCACGAATGATGTCGCGACGCCACGATGGTTATTCTTTACCAGACGATACGGACCGATGAACGACCGGACGCCCGCCAGCATCGGGTATCCAGTTCAGGCGGTTCGTCAGGAAACCTGTCATTCCAAGGAGGCAATCATCGTGGCGAACCGCGTCAAACAACCCGTTTTGTCGGAGCAGGCCATCTACGAAGCAACAGTCCGGAGTTTTCTTGAAGAATCGCGGCGATATCTGGCCATTACAGGCCCGGCGTTGGCGCATCTGCCGCATCCAAGCGGAGGAGGGGGGTGCCCGTCAGGGCTATTCACCTTGCTCCCAACCGGGCGCTGCCATTCTTTCCTTCCATTACATAAAGCAGAGGTGAGCCATGTGGTCCGATGATTTTCATGAGACTGAGGCCGCCTGCGTGGACGCGGCGGAAAACGCCGACTCCGACGAAACCGGCGACGGCGAGGAGACTGCAAGCGCAAGCCATGTCGCCGAGGAGGGCGCTCTGGACATCACGCAACGCTATTTCGAGGACATCAGCCGTTTGCGGATACTGAGTGCCGCGGAGGAACAGGACTACGTCCGGCGCATGCACCGCGGCGATGAAACGGCGCGCGAGGTGCTGATCACGCACAACCTCAGACTGGTCGTCTATATCGCCAAGCGTTATCTGGGGCGCGGCCTGCCGCTGCTGGACCTGGTGGCGGAAGGCAACCTGGGACTCATGCATTCCCTGGAGAAATTCGATCCGGATCGCGGCTTCCGCCTGTCCACCTACGCCACCTGGTGGATCCGGCAATCCGTCGAGCTTGCCCTGATGAAGCAATCGCGCACCATACGCCTGCCTGTGCACGTGGCCAAGGAACTCAACAGTTGCCTGCGCGCCCGCAGCAAGCTGGAAAAGCAGGGCATAGCCGATCCTGGCCCGGAGGCGATTGCCCGCCTCACGGGCAAGCCGGTCGGGTCGGTGCGCGAGGTTTTGCAACTGAACCGGCCGCCGGTTCCCCTCGATGCGCCCCTGGACATCGATCCGGACCTGACCCTGGGCGAGGCCATCGCGGACGAGCACTGCGTGCCCCCCGACGAGCGTCTGTACCGCGCCGAACTTGAGCACTATGTGGCGGAATGGCTGGCGAAGCTTTCCGACAAGCACCGCTGGGTGATCGAACGGCGCTACGGACTGAACGACCAGGACTTGGCCACGCTGGAGGAGCTGGCCACGGATCTCCAGGTTTCCCGCGAACGGATTCGGCAGATTCAGGTGGAGGCGCAGCAAGAACTGGCCCTCGAACTCAAGGGAAAGGGCGTGCACAGGGAAAACTGGCTGCCTTGACGGGCAGAGGCAGCGGGTTGGCAAACCAAAAGGCATCCCCTTCGGACGAGGAGGGGTCGCGTAAGCGCTCCAGTCATCACGGAGGAGGACGGTGGCAGGGACGCCGCGGATCATGCGCCATGGATGGGGGAATTCGTGGTCCGACATTGGACGAAGTGGCCCTGGATACGACCCTGCCGGGTTTATTCGAGCATTTTCCAGACGCACTCATCCTGGCTGATGGCGAAGCCCGTTTGCGCAGCGGGGGCGGTCTGATTCCCATGCAGTACAGCATTCGGGCCCGGGTTAAGCAGCGGTTACATGGTCTCGCGCGGAATACGGGGTTTCGACCAGTCACGGCGGGCCATCCTTGTCCGGGTTGTTGATCTGGCGCGCAATGCATAACGAATCAGATTCTCGAATGATTCAAGAAACACCTCATATCCGATTGATATTAAATAATTGATGCCTAAAAAGAAGGGTGCGTGGATACCGGAATACGTGCTGCCAGACTTTTCGCCGCCCGTCCCACTTCGCATAATGTATATTATGTTAAATAGTGGGTGGCGTAGCGCGACTTCACCGTCACCCGCTGCGCGGGCTTGCTCTCGGCGCGCAGCGCGTAAGTGGCCTCTTCCGCGAGTCCGAGCAGGTGCGCGCCACCTGCG
The DNA here is from genome assembly GCA_947085345.1 of uncultured Gammaproteobacteria bacterium. Classification (GTDB taxonomy): domain Bacteria; phylum Pseudomonadota; class Gammaproteobacteria; order Burkholderiales; family Thiobacillaceae; genus Thiobacillus. Next base: position 10,987 of record CAMTWC010000122.1, read on the forward strand.
GCATGTTCGCCGTGTCCCGCTCGAAGGTGACTTCGCGCCCGACCGACTTCGGTTCCCCGTGGGTGGCGAGCGGACTGTCGTCGCGCCCGTGGGCGGCCTCGTGCAGATAACGCCCACGGCCATCGCCGAAATACTCGACCAGCCTTTCCACCGGCAGCGCAACAAGCTCGCCGATGGTGGCCACGCCCATTTCCATTAGCTCCATTTTCCATTAGCTCCATTAGCCGCGCCCCGGTCTTGGGGCCTACGCCCAGCAGCCTGCCCGCCGGCAGCGGCCAGACTTGGCTGGGGATATCCTTCTCGCCCAGCACACGGTGAGCCCGGTCGGCTTCTGCAGGTCGGATGCGAGTTTAGCGAGCAGCTTGCTGGGCGCGATACCGACCGAACAGGTCAGGCCGGTCTTGGCCTGCACCTGCTGCTTGATCGCACGGCCGACCGCTGCGGGATCATGCGCGTCGGACACGTCCAGATAGGCCTCGTCGATACCGGCATCCTCGATGGTTTGCGAGAATTGCTGCAGGGATGGCCTTGAAGCGTTCCGACTCCCTTGCATAGGTGTCGATGTCCAACGGCAGGAATACCGCCTCGGGGCACAGCCGCCACGCCAGCCGCAGCGCCATGCCCGAGTGAATGCCGAAGGCGCGCGCCTCGTAGATGGCGGTGGAAACCACACAGCGGGATTGCGGGTCGCCGCATCCGCCGACCACCACCGGCTTGCCGTGCAGTTCGGGATGGCGCTTGAGCTCAACCGCGGCGAAGAAGGCGTCCAGATCCACGTGGAGGATGCGACGCTTGTTCATGGCCTGGCGGGCTGCTAAGCAACCCCCTCCCCCGCGACGGGAAAGCCTTGGAAGGAGGGGCTGCGATTGATTCATGCACCCGCCTGCTTTGTTACGAAAAGCCTGCTGGCCTCGATCCACGCGAGGACTTCGTCCGGCAAGCGGTCGCGGTTTTCCATGCGTCACCTCCCACAGCGTCGCGCCCGGCCAGCGCTTTGCCTCGTCGATGAGTCCTTCCTCCTTACTTCTCACGAGTGACTATAGAAGGCGGGATCCATCGTACAAGCCCGTGCGCCGCCGCCCCGAACGCCTATCGTCTAGAGTGAATCAGGACACAGCGAGACTGCCATGAAAGCACTGGTCAAATCCCGGCCGGAACCGGGCCTTGAGCTAACGGAGGTACCGCAGCCGAAACCGGGCGCCAACGAAGTGCTCATCCGGGTGCGCAAGACCGGCATCTGCGGCACCGACCTACACATCTACAACTGGGACGACTGGGCCCGGCGCAACCTCCGCACGCCTCGCATTATCGGGCACGAGTTCGTGGGCGAGATTGTCGAGGCCGGCCCGGGGGTGCAGGGCTACCAGCCCGGCGACCGGGTCACCGCCGAAGGCCACATCACCTGCGGCCTGTGCCGCAACTGCCGCGCCGGCAGGCGGCATTTGTGCGCAAACACCGTCGGCATCGGCGGCGGCCGCGACGGCGCCTTCGCCGAGTACCTGGTGGTGCCCGCCTTCAATCTCTGGCCGCTGCATGCGGACATTCCCGACGACATCGCGGCCATCCTCGACCCCTTCGGCAATGCGGTGCACACCGTATTCGCCTTCCCCGTCGCCACCGAGGATGTGCTCATCACCGGCGCCGGCCCCATCGGCCTCATGGCCGCGGCGGTGTGCCGCTTCATTGGCGCGCGCCATGTGGTGATCAGCGACGTGAACGACTACCGGCTGGACCTGGCCCTGAGGATGGGCGCGAGCCGCGTAGTGAATGCGATCCACACCCCGTTCGATGCGGTCATGCAAGAACTCAAAATGTCCAACGGCTTCGACGTGGGGCTGGAGATGTCGGGCAATCCAGAAGCCTTCCGAAACATGATCGCCGCCATGTACCACGGCGGCGGCATTGCCCTGCTGGGATTCCTGCCGCCGCAGACGCAGATCAACTGGGACGAGGTGATTTTCAAGGGCCTCACCCTCAAGGGCATCTACGGCCGCGAGATGTTCGAGACCTGGCACCGCATGAGCCAGCTCATCCGCGCAGGTCTCGACCTCGCCCCGGTCATCACCCACCGCTTTCCCGCGGGCGAGTATCAGAAAGCCTTCGAGGTGGTGCGCTCGGGGCAGTGCGGCAAGGTGATATTGGAATGGACATGATTTGTTATCCGCAGATGACGCAGATTAACGCAGATGATTCAGTGGATTCAGGCAGGATCAGTCCCTCCGGAGTTTCTGACTCGATCGGGTTCCCGGATTTATCTGCGTCCATCTGCGTCATCTTCATCTTCGGATAAGAAAAATGCCTACAGACGAACGCTTCCGCGCCGAGGTCGAAAGCATCCGCAGCGAGGGCCTCTACAAGCATGAGCGCATCATCGGCTCGCCCCAGGACGTGGTCATCAACACGCACGAGGCGGGCCGGGTGCTCAACTTCTGCGCCAACAACTACCTGGGGCTGGCCGATCACCCCGAGGTGCTCGACGCTGCCGCCCATGCGCTCAAAACGTATGGCTTTGGCATGGCCTCGGTGCGCTTCATCTGCGGCACCAGCGAATTGCACAAGGAACTGGAAGCCCAGCTCGCCGACTTCATGGGTACCGAGGACGCCATCCTGTATTCCTCCTGCTTCGATGCGAACACAGGTCTGTTCGAGACCCTGCTCGGACCCGATGACGCGGTGATCTCGGACGCACTCAACCACGCCTCGATCATAGACGGCATCCGGCTGTGCAAGGCCCAGCGTCTGGTCTACGGCCACGACGACATGAGCGACCTGGAGCGCTGTTTGAAGGAGGCGAAGGGCGCCCGCACCACCCTGATCGCCACCGACGGCGTGTTCAGCATGAACGGCGACATCGCACCGCTGCCGGAGATCGTATGGCTCGCCCACCGCTACGATGCGCTGGTGATGGTGGACGACTCCCACGGCACCGGCGTGCTGGGTTCCCGGGGGCGTGGCGCGGCGGAACACCACGGGGTGCTGGGCGGCATCGACATCTATACCTCCACCCTCGGCAAGGCCCTGGGCGGCGGCGCGGGTGGTTTTACTGCAGCGCGCAGGCCCATCGTCGAACTACTGCGCCAGCGATCCCGCCCCTACCTCTTCTCCAACAGCCTGCCGCCGCCCATCGTGGCAGGCGCCCTGCAGGCCTTGGCGATCGTGCGACGCGAGCCGCAACTGCGGGAATGCCTGCGGGAGCACACCGCCTGGTTCCGCCACCACATGACCCAGGCCGGCTTCGAACTGCGCGGCGGCGATCATCCCATCGTGCCGGTCATGCTCCACGACGCCGAGCTTGCGCAGAAGATGGCGGCGGAACTGCTGATGGAAGGCATCTACGTGATCGGCTTTTCCTACCCCGTGGTGCCCAAGGGCGAGGCCCGCATCCGCGTCCAGCTCGCCGCAGCCCACACCCGGGAGCAACTGGAGCACGCGGTGACGGCCTTCCATCGCGTGGGGCGCGGGCTGGGGATGCTGCGGGGCTGAGCTTGAGATGGCAAAGGAACGAGAGATGCCCCATTACACGAAGCCCACTTCTATGAGACCCTGCCGGACGGCAGGGTGCTGCGCACCCTCTTCCCCCTACGAACCACATCCAGGACGGCGCGCGTGGTGCCTGTGAGGTGCACTGCAACCTGCGCTGCGCCTTCTGCCAGAACGGGGAGATATCGCAGTAGCCGAAGGATCATTTATCCAGGCATGTGGAAACCGGCATTCCGTTCCAATTCGCCGCTGTCGAGCAGCGAAAGATAACCGGACGGAAGGCGGCGGGCGTCGGCGTATTCAGGTCGGAAAGCGGATGCGATGTCCTCAAGGCGCGGCTTGTTCCAAGCTTAAAGATAGCGGCAATCGGGGTGCTGAACTATTCTTGAACGATTCCCCATGCACACTCATGATCCTTCGTTCATCCTGGCGCTGGCCAATCGGGTTTTTGGCGATCTCGCCCAGGCATCCGACTGGCTCGACCGGCCCTGCGTGCAGTTGGGCGGACACACGCCGCGCGACATGCTGGGCAGCGACGATGGCGCGCGTCGCGTCGAGGAGCTGCTGCTTCAACTCGATGACGATCAGCGGCTTGGCCCCGGGTAGGCCGGTCTGCGCCAAGGCCGCTACGCAACAAGCCGCCCTGTACTAGATTGAAATGCTTATCGCCAGTTGAAGGAGTGATCACATGACGTCCGTTATTTCTTTTCAGCGCATTGTTGTCCCGGCGCTGTTCTTGACTGCCCTGCTCGCCCTGATTCTTGCTGCGGCCCCGGCCCATGCAGCCAGCGCTGCCGAAATTGACCGGGAGGTCGATCGAGCCCTGGCGGATTTCCGGAAAATCGAGGGGGCCAATGCCTTTCTCGGGATTGCAAAAGGCGTGCTGGTGTTCCCCAAGGTTTACAAGGCCGGAATCGGGGTAGGCGGCGAATACGGCGAAGGCGCGCTGCGGGTGGGTGGAAAAACCGTCGATTACTACAGCACCGCCGCGGCGTCCATCGGCTTCCAGCTGGGCGCGCAGGCCAAGAGCATTGTGGTGATCTTCACGCAGGAATCCGCGCTGAAGAAATTCCGTGCAAGCGAAGGCTGGAAGGTGGGGGTCGACGGTTCGGTCGCGCTGGTAGATATCGGCGTCGGCAAGGCGGTCGATACCACCAATATCAAGGACCCGGTGATCGGCTTCATCTTCGGCCAGAAGGGCCTGATGTACAACCTGACGCTGGAAGGCGCGAAGTTCACCAGGCTGGACAAGAAATAATCAGATGGCTGTTTTCCGGCCCTGATCCGAGTCCGGAAGGGTTTTTCCGTACCACAGCGAATACACCACCGGAATCAGGATCAGCGACAGGAAGGCGGCCGACACCATGCCGCCGACCAGCGGCGCGGCGATGCGCTTCATGACGTCGGCCCCTGCCCCCTGGCTAAGGCGCGGGTGACTGGTCTTCATGCGCGGCCGCAGCGTGCGGGTCGCCTCGTCGACCAGGGGATGCAAGCCGCGCAGCTGCGCCTTGACCGTCTCGCCGTCGGCAAACGCCAGGGTGACGGCATCGCCCTCCTCCACCCAGTCAAGCTGCGCGCGGGCCTGTACCACGCCGAGCGCTTTTCGCTTAGCGCGAGCCGGTCCAGCATGGCATCGGTATAGCCGATTTGCTGCAGCCGCAGTTTCACCCGCTCGCGATCGCGCTCCAGCGGCCGCAGGATCGGCCTCAGCTGCTCTTCGCTCCGGTTCTCAAGTCACCCTTTTAAGTAATTGATTTGAAATACTGTTATTGAGCGACTTTCGGGCGATTTGCGGCCTCGGCCCGATTACTTCGCTAACGCCGTTCTGTGGCCATGCCCATGGCGGACAGGCCGCGCCGCAGGATGTCGATGTATTCGTACTGGCTGGAGCCCCAGGGCTTCCCGCCAGGACATCCCGACTATTTTTCATTCGAATGTCACAGCAATGAACCGGTTGGCAGAATCACAGCGAAAAAAGCGGGGAAGCCCCCCTTTTGCTTCTTGCGTGCCAACGCGCTCAGGTCACGTTGATGCGCGTGCGCGCCGTCCCCATCACCGCGCCGGTGCGCCAGTGCAAAAACTGCACAGTCACGGTCCAGGTGCCGGTGGTGGTCGGCTTGATGATGCAGTCGTAACGCTCGGCCGAATGGGCCTCGATCGCCTGGGTCTGCCAAGCCACCGGCAGAGGCCGGCCGTCGGACGCCACCACGCTCACGGTCAGGCCGCCGAAATCAATTTTCTGCGGATGGAAACCGGCGCAGATGTAGCGGGCCAGCAGCGTCTGGCCAAGCTTCATGTTGACCGCCACCCCGGGCGCGGTCAGCGCCGAGTTCGCGCCATCCACGCCGGTGATGATGAAGTACTTCGGATTGAGATTGTTCAATCCGACATCGCCGCCGCAGGTGCCGGCCGCCCATTGCAGGTTGTGCCAGGCCGGATCGATTTCATCCGCCGCCCAGATCGCTTCCACATCGTAGATCGGTCCGTTGGCGAATGCGCGCTTGGTGCCGACCGGGTCGTTCGGGTTCGGCGCGGGGTCCACGATCAGGCCGCCGTATATGCCCATTTCCGCATGCAGCGGGGTGTTGGTAGGGCAGTGATAGAAATAGGTGCCCGCATGCTTGGGCCGCCACTGGTAGGTATAGGTGCCGTCGGTCACGCCCCAGGAGAAGTGGCCGACGCCGTCGTTTTCCTGGCTCGGCTCTATGCCGTGATGGTGGATGGTATGCATCCACATCGCGTTTACTGTCAGTTCCGTATGGACGATCTGCCCTTCGGTCACGCGCATCGCCGGCGAGGGAAAGGAACCGCCACTCATCTGGCCCTGCCCCGCAGCCAGATCGGTAAACCCCCAGATCGTCACCGAGTTCCCGTCGTCGAAGCGCATCGAGCCGTCCATGTAGATGCCGCGCCTGAACCTCACGTCGGGCGTAACCCGCCCCGGCGTCGCCGGCGCACCCGGATATACATAACAGGCATTATTCATGTCATGTTGATCTCCTCGGTTCTTTATTTAAATACGATTTCGGTCGCAGAGCCAAACTGGTACAAGCCGCCACCGGCCGTCTGCGACATTTCATCGTGCAGGTGCATGGGGAAGTACCCCTTCGTGACAGGCGGATAGGCATCGGGCGGCGCCTCGAACGGGAAAATAGCGTCGATCTTGCCCAGCTTATTGCGCACCTGAATCGTGTCCTTTTTCCAGATCGAAGGCCGCACCGACCCGCGATCCGTCAGCCACTCCATATGGTTGGCGTGCACATGCATCGCATGCGAGCACATGCCCGCATTCAGCATGCGCACCAGCGTGCGATCCCCCACATACCCCGATAACTGCGAGCGTGGATCGGCCAGGGCATCTCGCGTGGGGTCGCCGTGGCCCGGCGCGCCCGGCGGCAGCGAGGTGAGGCCATTGATGGTGAAGTAACGCGGGGTGAAGCTGGTGGGAATGGCCGTCCCATTCTGCACCGCCTTGTTCAGCGCCGGGTCGATGTCGTTGAAAATCCAGAACAGCTGCTTTTTGAATGTGGGGCTGCCGGGATAGAGCTCGTTGCTCTTGCCTGCCGGCATGATCGCCAGCCCGCCGTGCCGTGCAGGCGCACGATTCCGGGCTGGCCGGTTGCGCCTTCGATGTCGACGGTAACGGGCAGAAAGTAGCCCAGCAGCTCGGCGTTGGTGCGCAGGTGCCGGCTGATGCGGCAGACGGAAAATTCCGATCGGTCAGGGACGAAGGCCAATGGCAGCAGCAACTGGTCGGCCAGCCAGGCGTCGATGGCGCCCCCCGCCTTGATGTCCGCCAGCAGTTCATCCGCAGCCTCGTCCGCCACCTTCTCCGCCGGCTTGTGCCGCGCGCCCAGCGCGAAGGCGCAGCAGCGGCCACCTTCGAATTCCGCCTGCAATACGATGAAGGTGCCAGGCGAGGCGGCGGGCACCTCTGCAAGCTCGATCTCCAGCGGCACCGGCAGGTCGCGCAGCCGCTCGATGGCTTGTTTGCGTTGCCGCTCGGCAATCGCGCGGTCGAGCACTCCGACACCTGACAGGCCGCGGATGCGCAGCAGGCGGCCGCGCTCGGTGAGGCGCAGCGGCGAGAGGTGCCGGCTCGGCACGATGTTCGCAAGCAGCAGGCCGCCGCCGCTCGGATAGAAGCCTGCGCGCTCAAGCGTGCATTCCAGGCGGTAGCCGGCCACGTCCAGATAGGGCAGCCATTGCCATTGCAGATAGTGATAGCAGGGGCTCCAGGGCACGTGGGTGCCGCCGCTGAGCGTCAGCCGCGACGGGCCGGCGGCAAAGCTGAGCGGCAGATAGAGCGTCTGCAGCAGCAGGCTGGTCGAGCCTGCGGTGCCGATATCGAAGGCATAGTTCCCGCTGTGCAGTTCCGCGGGTTCAAAGATCAGGGTCTGCGAGCCCAGGCTTGCCCCCTCCACGCGGGCGCCGCTGATCTGCGCTGCCGCTTTTACCGCCTGCAGATGCTGGGGCTTCAGGCCCGGCTGGGGACGCTGGGCGCGGACATTCGTCAGCCGCATGGCCTTGCCCGTGATCACCGACAGGGCAAGCGCGCTGCGCAGGATCTGGCCGCCGCCCTCACCGAACGATGCGTCGATTTCCATCATCGCTGTCGGTAAGAAGAAACATCCGGGTCAATACGGCCACGCCCACGCATCCGCTTCCGGCAAGTCCACCCCATGTTCGTGGGCGTAATTGCGGCACTCGATCTGCAGGTCGCGCAGTCTTTCCTTGACGTGGGCGCCGGACACCTGCAATGCGGGGATACGGTCGATCACGTCGATGGCGAGGCTGAAGCGGTCGATCTCGTTCTCGATCGCCAGTTCCAGCGGCGTGTTGATGCTGCCCTTCTCCTTGTAGCCGCGCACGTGCAGGTTGTCGTGGTTGGTGCGGCGGTAGGCCAGGCGATGAATCAGCCAGGGATAGCCGTGGAAGTTGAAGATTACCGGCCGGTCCAGGGTGAACAGGCTGTCGAAATCGCGATCCGACAGACCGTGCGGGTGCTCGCTGGCCGGGGCCAGTTTGTACAGGTCCACCACATTGACGAAGCGCACCTTGAGATCGGGAAAATGCTCGCGCAGCAGCACCGTCGCCGCCAGCGCCTCCTTGGTGGGGATGTCGCCGGCGCTGGCCATCACCACGTCCGGCTCGGTGCCGGCGTCGTTGCTCGCCCATTCCCAGATGCCAATGCCCTTGGTGCAGTGCTTGATCGCCGCATCCATGTCCAGATACTGCAGGTGCTTCTGCTTGTCGCAGACGATCACGTTGATGAGGTCGGTACTCTCCAGGCAATGTGCGGCGGTCGCCAGCAGGGTGTTGACGTCCGGCGGCAAGTAGATGCGGGTGACCAGCGGGCTCTTGTTCACCACCACGTCGAGGAAGCCCGGGTCCTGATGGGTGAAGCCGTTGTGGTCCTGGCGCCAGACGGTCGAGGTGATCAAGAGGTTGAGCGACGACACCGGCGCCCGCCAGGGCGCCTCCCTGGACATCGTCAGCCACTTGGCGTGCTGGTTGAACATCGAGTCGATCACATGGGCGAAGGCCTCGTAGGTGGACAGAAAGCCGTGCCGGCCGGTCAGCAGATAGCCTTCCAGCCAGCCCTCGAGGGTGTGTTCGGAGAGCATCTCCATCACCCGGCCGTCGGGTGACAGCTCGCTGCCGCCAGCGTCTTCCGGGTAGATGTCGGCGAGCCAGGTTTTCTGGGTAACTTCGTAGAGGTTGTCGAGTTTGTTGGACGCGTTCTCGTCCGGGCCGAAGACGCGGAAATTGCCCATGTTCTGCGCCATCACGTCGCGCAGCAGCTTGCCCAGGGGACGTGTATTTTCCGCCGTGATCTTGCCGGGGCCGGGCAGCTGGGCGGCGTGATCGCGGAAGTCCGGCATGCGCAGCGCGCGCCGCAAAAGGCCGCCGTTGGCATGCGGGTTGGCGCTCATGCGGCGGTCGCCTTGGGGCGCCAGCGCCTTCAGTTCCGGGCGCAGGCGGCCCGCCTCGTCGAACAGGGCATGGGGGCCGTAGCTGCGCAGCCAGGCTTCCAGTTGCTGCAGGTGGGCCGGGTTGTTGCGCACCTCGGCGAGCGGCACCTGGTGCGAACGCCAGAAGCCTTCCACCTGCTTGCCGTCCACCTCGACCGGGCCGGTCCAGCCTTTGGGCGAGCGCAGCACGATCATCGGCCAGCGCGGCCGCCCGGGGATGCCGCTGTGCCGCGCCTCGCCCTGGATGCGGCGGATGTCCAGTACGCACTGCTCCATCACGCCTGCCATGGCGGCATGCATGGTCATCGGGTCCGATCCCTCGACGAAATACGGGGTCCAGCCGTAGCCCTTGAACAGGTTCTCCAGTTCCTCGTGGGAGATGCGCGCCAGCAGCGTCGGGTTGTGGATCTTGTAGCCGTTGAGATGCAGGATGGGCAGTACCGCGCCGTCGCGGATCGGATTGAGGAACTTGTTGGAATGCCACGAGGTGGCCAGCGGCCCGGTTTCGGCTTCGCCGTCGCCCACCATCACGGCCACCAGCAGGTCCGGATTGTCGAACGCCGCGCCGAAGGCGTGCGCGACGCTGTAGCCGAGTTCGCCGCCTTCGTGGATCGAGCCGGGGGTTTCCGGGGTGCAGTGGCTGCCGATGCCGCCGGGAAAGGAAAATTCCTTGAAGAAGCGGCGCATGCCTGCGTCGTCCTCGCCCTTGTTTGGATACACCTCGCTGTAGACCCCCTCCAGGTACACCGGCGCCAGCACGCCGGGCGCGCCGTGGCCGGGACCGGCCAGGAAGACGGCGTCGAGGTCGTGCTTCTTGATCAGCCGGTTGAGGTGGACCCAGGCGAAGCTCAGGCCCGGGCTGGCGCCCCAGTGGCCGAGCAGGCGCTGCTTGATGTGCTCGGGCTTCAGCGGCTCCCGCAGCAGGGGGTTGTCGCGCAGGTAAATCATTCCCGCCGCCAGGTAATTGCAGGCGCGCCAGTAGGCGTTGAGCTTCTCCAGCTCGTCGGCAGAAAGCGCGGGATCGGCTATCCGGACAGTCTCATTCATGCGGTTCTCCTTCCGTGAGGGGCGTGCAGGTCTGCTCGCCGCGAGTCAATGCCCAGGCATGCCGCGCGATCACCCCTTCCTCGTTGGTGGGGATGACCCAGGCCGACACGCGGCTGTCCGCGTGACTGATGCGGGGGCCATGGCGATGGTTGGCCGCCTCGTCCAGCGCCAGGCCGAGCCAGGCCAGGCGACGGCAGATGGCGGCGCGCACCGCGGCGGCGTGCTCGCCGATACCGGCGGTGAAAACCAGGGCGTCGATGCCCTCCAGCGCGACGGCATGGCTGGCGATGGCCTGGCTGGTGCGGTAGGCGAACAGGTCGAGGGCCTCGAGGGCGTGTGGATGGCTGCTTTCCAGCAGCGTCCGCACATCGCCGCTCAAGCCGGATACGCCGAGCAGGCCGGAACGGTGGTGCAGCAGATCGTCGAGCTGCGCCGGGCTCATGCCCTCCTCGCGCAGCAGGTGGAGCAGCACGCCGGGATCGAGCGCGCCGCAGCGGCTGGCCATGGGAATGCCGTCGAGCGGCGTGAAGCTCATCGAGGTTTCCACGCTGCGCCGTTGCCGCATCGCGCACAGGCTGGCGCCGTTGCCCAAGTGGGCGACCACCACCCGGCCCTCGGCCGCGTCACCCAGATAGTCCGGCAGCGCGCTGGCGATGTGCTCGTAGGAAAGCCCATGGAACCCGTAGCGGCGGATGCCGCGCGCGCGGAGTTCGCGCGGCAGGGCGAAGTGCCGGGCCAGCGGCGGCAGGGTGTGGTGGAAGGCGGTGTCGAAGCAGGCGACCTGCGGCAAGTCCGGGCGCAGCCTGGCCAGCGCGCGGATGCCCGCCAGGTTGTGGGGCTGGTGCAGGGGGCTCAGCGGGATGAGCTTTTCCAGGTCCGCCATCACGGTCGCGTCGAGCCGCACCGGATGGATGAAATCGGCGCCGCCATGCACCACGCGATGCCCCGCCGCGCTGAATTCCAGGCCGGGATGGCGGGCTTCCAGCCAGTCCAGAAGAATCTGCAGGGCCTCTTCATGGTTTGCCGCTGTCACGGTCTGGTCGGTCAGGCCATCGGCATCGGGCGCGTGAAATACCCGGAAGCGCCCGTCCCGGCCGATTTCCTCAATGGCGCCGCGATACCCGGCCTGCAGGGTGCCCGCCGGGCCTGCCTGAAAGACGGCGAATTTGAGGCTGGAGGAGCCGGCATTGAGAATCAGCAGGGCGGTGTCCATGTCGGTCGGATCGGAAAAGTTCTTGTGGCGTCTTTTGCCGCCGTGTGACGCCGGCGGCAGGCTGGCGCTTTGCCTATTCGGAATAGCCGCCGCCGGCGCGATACCCCTCGCGGGAGTAATAGCGGACGTCGCCCAGCGGGACCACGACGACCCCGCCTTCCGTGACGTGGTAGCCGGCCGCGCGGTCGAGATCGTGGTCGTAGCCGATCTGCGCGCCCGGCGCGATCCTGTTGTGCCTGTCGACGATCGCCCGGCGCAGCCTGGCGCCGGCGCCGATGCGCACATAGTCCATGATCACGCAATCCTCGATCTGCGCCCCCGGTTCGACCACCACCTCGCGCCGCAGGAGCGAGTTGCGTATGGTCGCGTCGCTCACGATGGTCGCCGCGCCCAGCAGCACATTGTCGAGCTCGCCGCGAAGCACGCGCGCGGTCGGACCCTGGTAATGACTGGAAAAAATCGGCCATTGCGGATTGAAAGCATCGAAGCACGGCTCAAGCCCCAGCACATCCATGTGCGCCTCGAAATAGGTGTCCAGCGTGCCCACATCGCGCCAATACCCCGCTTCCTCATACGGCTTGGTGCCGGGCACCACATTGGTTGCAAAATCGTAGGCAAACGCCCGATGGGTCTGCGACAGGCGCGGCAGCACATGGTGGCCGAAATCCGTCTCGCCGCGCCGGTGCGCTTCCTCCAGCGCCTCCCTCAGCAGGTCCGCCCTGAACAGGTAATTCCCCATCGATGCGTAGGCGCGCTGCGGATCGTTCGGCATCGGCTTCGCCTGTACCGGTTTCTCCTGAAAGCCTTGGATCCTTCCCGCCGCATCGGTTTCGATGATGCCGAAGCTGGAAACCTGATCGAGGGGCACCGGCAGCGCGGCCACCGTGACATCCGCCTCGTTCTCGCAATGGAAGCGCACCATCTGCCGAACATCCATGCGGTAGATATGGTCCGCGCCGAACACCGCCACCAGATCCGGACGATGCATGCTCATCAGGTTGAGGCTCTGATACACCGCGTCTGCGGTGCCGCCGAACTGCATATGTTCCTTGGTCATTTGCGGCGGCACGACCGTCACGAACTGCTCGGAAAACAGCGCGGAAACCGTCCACGCCATGCGGATATGTTCGATAAGCGTCTGCGGCTTGTACTGCACCAGCAGGTAGATGGAACGAATGTCGGAGTTCGCCAGATTGCTCAGCACGAAATCGATAATGCGGTAGCGGCTTCCGAACGGCACCGCCGGCTTGCAACGGTCCAGCGTCAGGGGACGCAGGCGCGCGCCCTCGCCTCCTGCCATCACGAACGCCATCACTTTTTCGCGTCCCCGCCTTTCAATCATCCTATTTCTCCATCAGCCTCTTCGTGTCGGCCATTTGAACTGGCCTATCTTTACTTTTATAGCCGACGAAACAGGGCAACCACGAACATGAAAGCCTGGCCCGGCACCCCCTACCCGCTCGGCGCCGCCTATGACGGCGCCGGAACCCATTTCTCGCTGTTTTCTGACGTCGCCCGGCGCGTCGAGCTATGCCTGTTCGACGATGCGGGCCGCGAAACCCGCGTCGATTTGCCGGACGTCAGCGGTCACTGCTGGCACGGTTCCCTACCGCTTTGCCGATGGCCCGAACGCGCGCAACGACGACGACAGCGCACCCTTCATGCCCAGGTGCATCGTCCACCAGCCCTTTTTCGACTGGGCGGGGACCGCCATCTGCGGCGGCCGTGGCACGAAACCGTCATTTACGAACTGCACGTCAAGGGTTTCACCGCACGCCCGTCGAGCTGATGCCGGTGCACTACTTTGTGCAGGACAAGCACCTGGCCAAGCAGGGGCTGCGCAACTACTGGGGCTA
>CAMTWC010000123.1:0-30510 GCA_947085345.1 uncultured Gammaproteobacteria bacterium
ACCGGCCGCAAGATCATCGTCGACACCTACGGCGGCGCGGCCCCGCACGGCGGCGGCGCGTTCTCCGGCAAGGATCCGTCCAAGGTCGACCGTTCGGCTTCCTACGCCGGGCGCTACGTGGCGAAGAACATCGTCGCCGCAGGGCTGGCAGAGCGTTGCCTCATCCAGGTGAGCTACGCCATCGGCGTCGCCAAGCCGACCTCGCTGATGGTCGACACTTTCGGCACCGGCAAGATTCCCGAAGCCAGGATCGTCGAGTTGATCCAGAGCCATTTCGACCTGCGCCCCAAGGGCATCGTCAACATGCTCGACCTGCTGCGCCCGATCTACACCCGCACCGCGAGCTACGGCCACTTCGGCCGCGACGAGCCGGAGTTCACCTGGGAAGTCACCGACAAGGCGGCCGAACTCAAGGCCGCTGCCGGGCTGTAAACCATGCTGATGCAGGCGTTGACATTCGTGTTCGGGCTGGTGGCGCTGGTCGTCGGTGCCGAGGCGTTGGTGCGCGGGGCCTCGCGGCTGGCAGTGTCGTGGGGCATTTCGCCGCTGGTGGTGGGCCTCACCGTGGTGGCGTTCGGCACCAGTGCGCCGGAAATGGCGGTGTCGGTCGATGCCGCGCTGGCTGGCTCGGCCGACCTGGCGATCGGCAACGTCGTCGGCAGCAACATCGCCAACGTTCTGCTGATTCTGGGCCTGTCCGCGCTCGTCGCACCGCTGCTGGTGAACGAGCAGATCATCCGCCAGGAGGTGCCGATCATGGTTGGCGTTTCCTTGCTGGTGCTGGTGATGGCGCTGGACGGCAGCATCGGCCGCTTCGAGGCCGCGCTGTTGTTCGCGCTGGTCATCGCGTACACCGTATTCCTCGTCGTACAGTCGCGGCGTGCCTCCAGACATGCCCAGGACGAGTTTGCCGACGAAATCCCGACCACCCAGTGGGATAGCCACTGGGGCGTTCAGGCCGTGCTGGCGCTCGGCGGTCTTGGCCTCTTGGTGCTGGGAGCCGACTGGTTGGTGGGCGCGGCGGTGGTGTTCGCCAAGCACTTTGGGGTGAGCGATCTCGTCATCGGCCTCACTGTGGTGGCGGTCGGCACCTCGATGCCGGAAATCGCCACCTCGCTTATCGCCGCCTTGCGCGGCCAGCGCGACATCGCGGTCGGCAACGTGGTCGGCAGCAACATTTTCAACCTGCTGGCGGTGCTGGGCGCGGCCGGGGTAGTGTCGACGGGCGGACTCGACGTGCCCGAAGCGGCGCGCAATTTCGACCTGTGGGTGATGCTGGCGGTCGCCTTTGCCTGCCTGCCGATCCTGCTGACGGGGCGCGAGATTGCGCGCTGGGAAGGCGCGGTTTTCCTGGGCTACTATGCCGCCTATTTGCTGTATCTCGTGCTTGCCGCGCAGCAGCACGCCAGCCTGCCGGCGTATTCCGGCGCCATGCTGAGCTATGTGATGCCGCTCACGATAGTCACGCTGATTGTCAGCTTATTGCGGCGACGGCCTGCCGCCTAGCAGTCTGTCGGACTCAAAGGAAATCGGCTGCAAATTTGCCTGGCCGGTCCATATTTCGCCGCTTTCTTGGGCAATAGCACGACTATTGTTCTGCAAAATCGTCAAAATCCGTCCTCGCCCAGCCAAGTTTTCGCTTCGATTCTTCAAGTCCGACAGGCTGCCAGGCTATAATTTTGATTCCGAGGAGCGTTGCGAGGCAGTTTCATCTGTCCCCAGGCTCGGAAAGGCAACAACCGCGCTCACCTATTTCTCAATCCTGCCGGGTTTGGGACGTTGGGTGAGCGACACCGTCGCCAGCCCGGGTTTAGCTAAACCCCCGCCCTCCCGGCCACATGCAACGGAGCTTTACATGAACGCTGTGGCTGACAAGCAATTCACCGATTTCGTGGTCGCCGATATGGCGCTTGCCGACTGGGGCCGCAAGGAAATCCGCATCGCCGAAACCGAAATGCCGGGCCTGATGGCGATCCGCGAGGAATTCGCGGCCGCGCAGCCCCTGAAGGGCGCGCGCATCACCGGCTCGCTGCACATGACCATCCAGACCGCGGTGCTGATCGAGACGCTGACCGCGCTCGGCGCCGAAGTGCGCTGGGCCTCGTGCAACATCTTCTCCACCCAGGACCACGCCGCCGCCGCGATTGCCGCCGACGGCGTCCCGGTGTTCGCGGTCAAGGGCGAATCGCTGGAAGACTACTGGGATTACACCCACCGCATTTTCGAGTGGAGCGATGGCGGCTACTCCAACATGATCCTCGACGACGGCGGCGACGCCACGCTGCTGCTGCACCTGGGCGCGCGCGCCGAGCAGGATATCTCGGTGGTGGCCAAGCCCACCAGCGAGGAAGAGCGCGTGCTGTACGCCGCGATCAAGGCACGCGTGGCGGCGCAGCCGGGCTGGTATTCCAGCCGTCTGGCTGCCGTGAAGGGCGTCACCGAGGAAACCACCACCGGCGTGCACCGCCTGTACCAGATGCACGCACGCGGCGAACTGAAATTCCCGGCGATCAACGTCAACGATTCGGTCACCAAGTCCAAGTTCGACAACCTGTACGGCTGCCGCGAATCGCTGGTAGACGGCATCAAGCGCGCCACCGACGTGATGATCGCCGGCAAGGTTGCCGTGGTCGCCGGCTACGGCGACGTGGGCAAGGGTAGTGCACAGGCGCTGCGCGCATTGAGCGCCCAGGTGTGGGTGACCGAGATCGACCCGATCTGCGCGCTGCAGGCGGCGATGGAAGGCTACCGTGTGGTGACCATGGAATACGCCGCGGACAAGGCCGACATCTTCGTCACCGCCACCGGCAACTACCACGTCATCACCCACGACCACATGGCGAAGATGAAGGACCAGGCCATCGTCTGCAACATCGGCCACTTCGACAACGAGATCGACGTCGCCTCGATCGAGAAATACCAGTGGGAAGAGATCAAGCCGCAGGTCGATCACGTCATTTTCCCGGATGGCAAGCGGATTATTCTTCTCGCCAAGGGCCGCCTGGTGAACCTCGGCTGCGCCACCGGCCATCCCAGCTATGTCATGTCGTCCTCGTTCGCCAACCAGACCATTGCCCAGATCGAGCTGTGGCAGAAGCGCGATTCCGGCAAATACCCGGTCGGCGTCTACACCCTGCCCAAGCATCTGTACGAGAAGGTCGCACGCCTGCAGCTGAAGAAGCTCAACGCGCAGCTGTCCGAACTGACCGATCAGCAGGCGGACTACATCGGCGTGCCGAAGCAGGGCCCGTACAAGGCCGAGCATTACCGCTATTGAGCGGGTTCATTCAAAGGAGCGCGCCATGCGTTTGCTGCTGCTGTGGATTCTGAATGCCGTCGCCCTGCTGGCGGTGACCTGGCTGCTGCCCTCGATTCAGGTGTCGGGCTTCGGCACGGCACTCGTCGCCGCGCTGGTGCTGGGCTTCATCAATACGCTGGTGCGCCCGGTGCTGGCGATCCTCACGCTGCCGATCACGGTGCTGACGCTGGGGATCTTCTACCTGGTGCTAAACGGCTTCTTGTTCTGGCTGGCCAGCGCGCTGCTCCCCGGATTCCACGTCGAGGGCTTTGTCTCGGCGATGGTCGGCGCGATCCTCTACGGCGTGATCGCCTGGGCGCTGTCCGCGCTCATCCCCAACACAAAAGGTTGATTCATGACCGAACGCACTTTCAGCTTTGAGTTTTTCCCGCCCAAGACGGCGGAAGGCGCCGAAAAACTGCGCGCCACGCGCAGGCAACTGGCGCAGCTCAATCCCAAGTTCTTCTCCGTTACCTTCGGCGCCGGCGGCTCCACCCGCGACCGCACCCTGGAAACCGTGCGCGAGATCCAGGCCGATGGCTCGGAGGCCGCGCCGCACCTGTCGTGCATCGGCTCCACGCAGGAGAACATCCGCGAGATTCTCAACGAATACAAAAGCCAGGGCATCCGCCATCTGGTCGCGCTGCGCGGCGATCTGCCGTCCGGCAGCATGGACGCCGGCGCATTCAACTACGCCAACGAACTGGTCGCCTTCATCCGCCGCGAAACCGGCGACTGGTTCGAAATCGAGGTCGCGGCCTATCCCGAAGTTCACCCGCAGGCGCGCTCCTGGACGGAAGATCTGGCCAACTTCAAGCGCAAGGTCGACGCCGGTGCCAATTCGGCGATCACGCAATACTTCTTCAACGCCGACGCCTATTTCAACTTCGTCGAAGACGCGGGCGCCCTTGGCGTCAGTATTCCCATCGTCCCCGGCATCATGCCGATCGGCAACTACGTGCAGCTGGCGCGGTTTTCGGACGCTTGCGGTGCGGAGATTCCGCGCTGGCTGAGGAAAAAGCTGGAGACCTATGGCGACGACCTGCCGTCGCTGCGCGCCTTCGGGCTGGATGTGGTGACCGACCTGTGCGACCGCCTGCTCGCCGGCGGCGCACCGGGCCTGCACTTTTACACCATGAACCAGGCGGGACCCAGCACCACGATCTGGCAGCGGCTGGGGCTGTGACGATTCGGCGTAAAGCTCTACGGATTCCAAGGGCTGCAAAACAAAACGGTGACCATATTAGGCCCCCGTTTTGTTTACTTCAGAGGGTTCTTCAGGCTGTCTGCGGCGGCGCATCGAACCCAGGCCAGCCAGTCCGATAGCCAACAGGGCCAGAGAGGCGGGTTCAGGTACGCAGTTTGTGGGCTGTCCAAAGATAATCCGGCCATTGCCAAGGCTGACGGTGATGAAGTCAGAGTTGCCCAGCCCAGTGACCTGGAGGTTGGCGGCTAAATTAAAGGCTGGGTCGATGTCGAATGCAGCATGGTTCGAGAAGAAATCCCCGATATGGATCAGATCGTCAAAATGGCGGTGCGTTTTCAAAAATCAGTTTGATGATCAAGCCCCACCTAGGAACACATTGCCGGAAACATCGAAATGATCCTCGCTGCCCGTTGCAATTTCAAGTTCTAAAAAACCGCTGTTTAGGGTCAGGTCACCATCAACAGTCATCGTGCCGGGCGAGTTTCCGGGCGCGATAGTGCCGCCATTCAAAACCACATTGCCGGTGATGGTCCCGTTGCCGTTGAGCAGCCCGTTCAAGCCAACAAACACATTATTGGCAATAACCGAGCCGCCGTTTTCACGGATAGCGTGCCAGAATCAGTATCGCTAAAGCGGCCAGCCCCGACGAAGATCCGCCCAGACAACTTATGGTCTTGTCATGAAGTGGAAAAGGAAACAGCGGTGCGCTTGCTGACATCGACTTCATGGATCAGGGCAAACAGGCTTTCAGCGCCTTCAGGCAATAGTCGACGTTCTCCTGCTTCGCCGAATAGCCCATCAAACCGATGCGCCAGATCTTGCCGGCCATGTCGCCGAGGCCGGCGCCGATTTCGAGGTTGAATTCATTCAGCAGGCGGGCGCGGATCGCGGCCTCGTCGACGCCTTCCGGCACGTAGATCGAGTTGAGCTGCGGCAGGCGGGCGGATATCTCGACCACGTAGCGCAGGCCCATGCCTTCGAGCCCGGCCTTGAGCTTTTCGTGCATCGCGCGGTGGCGCGCCCAGGCGTTTTCCAGGCCTTCCTCTTCCAGCATCACCAGCGCTTCGTGCAGGCCGTACATCGGGTTGATCGGCGCGGTGTGGTGGTAGGTGCGCTTGCCGGCGGACTGCCAGTAGCCGAGCACCAGGTTGAGGTCGAGGAACCAGCTTTGCACGGGGGTGGTGCGCGCCTTGATGCGATCAATCGCGCGTTCGGAGAACGACACCGGCGACAGGCCCGGGGTGCAGGACAGGCATTTCTGGCTGCCGGAATACGCGGCGTCGATGCCCCACTTGTCGAGCAGGACCGGCGTGCCGCCAAGGCTGGTGACGCAGTCCATGATGGTGAGGGCGCCGAACTCCTGCGCAATCTTCGCCAGGGCTTCGGCGTCGCTTTGCGCGCCGGTTGAGGTTTCGGCATGGACGAAGGCGAGCACCTTGGCATCAGGGTGCGCCTTGAAGGCGTCGCGCACCTTGTTCGGATCGGCCGGTGCGCCCCAGGCGTCGTCGACGATCACCGGCACGCCGCCGCTGCGCTTGATGTTTTCCAGCATGCGGCTGCCGAACACGCCGTTGCGGCAGACGATCACCTTGTCGCCCGGTTCCACCAGGTTGACGAAGCACATTTCCATCCCCGCCGAGCCCGGCGCCGACACCGGGAAGGTCAGCGCGTTCTGCGTCTGGAACGCCATGCGCAGCATGGACTTGATCTGCTCCATCAGGTCGACGAAAGCGGGATCGAGGTGGCCGATGGTCGGGCGTGCCATCGCATCCAGAATGCGCTGCGGCACGTCGGAGGGGCCGGGGCCCATAAGGATGCGCTTGGGGGGGATGAAAGATGCCGTCATAACCTTGTTCTCTTTGTGGAAATGTCCATTAAAACAAAGGCTTGATTCTACTTTGAAACGGCGACCGCGGAAATCAGCCAGGTGGAGCGTGGTTGTTACCGCTTTAGCGGTTATACAGCCACGGCCTGCCCCTATGCGGGCGGTTCACCCATCAGCGGGCGCATCGCGGTCAACAGGCTGTTGAAGATGCGTGGATGGGATTTCTCCTGCTCGGCCAGCATTTGCTTCATGGCGTAGCGCTGCTGCGGTTTGGCAAAACAGGCCGGGCAGTTCTCGAAGATCACCGGCAGGCCGGCATCCGCCGCAAACGCGCGGGTCTGGCGTTCGCGCGCGTAGGCAAGCGGCCGGATGATGCGCAGGTCGCCGGCGTCGTTGAGGTAGTGCGGCTGCATGGTCCTGAGCTTGCCGCCGAACAGCATCGACATCATCAGCGTCTCGGCCAGATCGTCCAGGTGCTGCGCCAGCGCGACGACGTTGCAGCCCTGCTCGCGCGCGACGCGGTAGAGGATGCCGCGCCGCATGCGCGAGCAATACGCGCAGAAGGAATCGGAATCCTTGGTCAGCGTCTTCTGTGCTTCGGCGACAATCGGCTGCGATTCCAGAAAATAGGGCACGCCGAGTTCGGCCAGATACGGTTTCAAGGGCGTGGGGTCGTACTGGTCGGACTGCGGATCGACCGTTGCCGCCAGCAGTTCGAATTTCACCGGCGCTTTCCGCTGCAGGTGGTGCAGCGTGTGCAGCAGCGACAGCGAATCCTTGCCGCCCGACAGCCCGAGCAGGATGCGGTCGCCGTCGCGGATCATGCGGTAGTCGCCGATGGCGCGCCCGGCAGCGGTAAGCATCGAGCGCGAGGGCTTGACCCAGCCTGCCGTCGTATTCATGCGGAAAACTGCAGCGCGTGCAGCTGCGCGTAGCGGCCTTTTCTGGCGATCAATTCGGCGTGGCTGCCGACCTCGACGATGCGACCGCCTTCCAGGACGACAATCCGGTGGGCGCGTTCAATGGTGGACAGGCGGTGCGCGACGACCAGTGTGGTGCGATTGACAATCAGCGTCTCGAGCGCGGCCTGCACGTGGCGCTCGGATTCGTTGTCGAGCGCGGAGGTGGCTTCGTCGAGAATCAGCAGCGGGGCGTTTTTCAGGATCGCGCGGGCGATGGCAATTCTTTGGCGCTGGCCGCCGGAAAGTCGCATGCCGTTTTCGCCGATCAGCGTCTCCAGGCCGTCGGGCATGGCCTGGATGAATTCCCAGGCATGGGCGGCAATGCAGGCGGCGCGAATCTGGTCGGGCGTGGCGTCGCGCTTGCTGCCATAGGCGATGTTGTGTTCCAGCGTATCGTTGAACAGCACCACGTCCTGCGACACCAGCGCGATGTGGCTGCGCAGGTTCTGCAGGTGGATGTCGCGGATGTCGACGCCGTCGAGGGTGATCGTTCCGGCGTCGGGATCGTAGAAGCGCGGCACCAGATTGGCCAGCGTGGTCTTGCCCGAGCCGGAGGCACCGACCAGCGCCACGGTTTCGCCGGGCGCGATGTCGAGCGTGATGCCATCCAGCGCGGGAACGGTCTTGCCCGGATAGGTCAGCGTCACGTCGCGCAATGCCAGCCGGCCCTCGATGCGGTCAAGCGTGCGGGTGCCGGTGTCGCGTTCGGCCTCTTGGTCGAGCATGGCGAAGATGGTTTCGGCCGCGGCCAGGCCGCGCTGCAGCTGGTCGTTGACGGCGGTGAGCCTTTTGAGCGGCGCGAACAGCAGCAGCATGGCCATGAAAAAGGCCACGAAGCCGCCCACCGTGGTGGTGTTGCTCGATGCCTGTCCGGCGGCGATGTAGACGATGATCGCCAGCGCCACCGCCGCGATCAGCTGGATGACGGGCTCGTATACCGCGTTGGCGGCGACGCGCTTCATCTCGAACAGGCGCGCCAGGTTGGCGGCCTGACGGAAGCGTGTCTGTTCGTATTCCTCGCCGCCATAGAGCTTGACCACGCGATGGCCGCCCACCGCCTCGTCGACGACCTGAGTGAGGTCGCCGATGTTCTGCTGCGCTTTGCGCGACAGCCCGCGCAGGCGCGTGCTGGCAACACGCACCACCCACAGAGTGAGCGGCACCATCGCGAACACGATGAGCGTCAGCTGCCAGTTCAGCCACAGCAGATAGCCCAGCAATCCCAGCACCGTCACGGTGTCGCGCACCAGCGTGGTCAGCGAACTGGTGGCCGATTGCGTCACCTGGGTCACGTTGAACGCCAACTGCGCGATCAGCTGGCCGCTCGGGTTCTGGTCGAAGTAGCGCGTCGGCAGCGTCATCAGCTTGTCGAACATCGCCGCGCGCAAATCCATCACCAGCCGGCTGCCCACCCACGCCATGCAATAGGTGCTGACAAAACTGGTCACGCCGCGCACGAGGAACAGCACCAGCAGCAGGATCGGTATCCAGCGGATGAAATCCTGGTCCTTGGCGACGAAGCCTTCGTCGAGCAGCGGCTTGAACAGCGCCGGCAGCAGCGGTTCGGTGGCGGCGGTGAGAATCAGCGCGACGATGGACAGCGCGAACATGCGCCAGTAGGGCTTCACATAGCCCAAGAGGCGCAGATACAGGGCCTTGCTGTCTGGGGCCGGATTCACAGCAACAGCAGGGTGGCGAGCCCGAGGAAGATGAAAAAGCCCATGCTGTCGGTGATGAAGGTGAGCAGCACCGACGAGCCGAGGGCCGGGTCGCGCTTGACGCGCTCCAGGGACAGCGGAATGAAGACACCCGCCAGTGCCGCGACAATCAGATTGAGCAGCATGGCCAGCGCCATCACCGCGCCCAGCGCCGGGTAGTCATACAGCAGCCAGGCGAAGACGCCGACCACGGAGCCCCACACCAGGCCATTGAGCAGGGCGACGCCGAGCTCTTTCATAATCAGGCGGCGCGCGTTGGCCGGTGTGATCTGGCCCAGCGCCAGGCCGCGGATGATGAGGGCGATGGTCTGGTTGCCGGTGTTGCCGCCGATGCCGGCGATGATGGGCATCAGCGCCGCCAGCGCGACAAGCTTTTCAATGCTGCCCTCGAACGCGCCGATCACGCGCGACGCGATGAAGGCAGTACACAGGTTGAGCGCCAGCCACATCCAGCGGTTCTTCGCCGAACGCCAGACGGTGGAGAACAGGTCTTCCTCTTCCTTCAGGCCGGCCATCGACAGCATGTCGGCATCGGCCGATTCGCGGATATAGTCCACCACCGCATCCACAGTCAGCCGCCCGATCAGCCGTCCCTGCGCGTCCACCACCGGCGCCATCACCAGGTCGTAGCGTTCGAACGCCTGCGCCGCTTCGTGTGCTTCGTCCTCAGGGCGGAATTTCACGAAATCCTCGACCATCACTGCCGCCACCGAGGCTTCGGGATCGGTTGTCAACAATCGTTTCAAGGGCAATACGCCGATGATCGCGTCGTCGCGGTCGACCACAAACAGTTTGTCCAGCTGGTCCGGCAACTCGCCCAGGCGGCGCAGATAACGCAGCGCGACTTCCAGCGTGACGTCGGCGCGGATCGTCACCATCTCGAAATCCATCAGCGCGCCCACCGTGTCCTCCGGGTAGGCCAGCGCCGATTGCAGGTGCGCACGCTTCTGTGCGTCGAGGCTGGTGAGCAGCTCCTGGATCACGTCGTGCGGCAGGTCGGGCGCGATGTCGGCGATCTCGTCGGTGTCGAGCGATTCGGCGGCGGCCAGCAGCTCCGCCTTGTCCATGGTGCGGATCAGCGATTCGCGCACTGAGTCGGAGACTTCCAGCAGGATTTCGCCGTCGTGCTCTGCCTTGACCAGATCCCACACCAGCTTCCGCTCGTCCAGCGGCAGGGCTTCCAGAATGTAGGCCACGTCCGCCGGATGCAGCGCTTCCAGGTGCCGCTGCAACTCGGCCAGGTTCTGCTTGTGGACCAGATTCTCCACCAGAGCCTGACGCGGCCCGCCCTGCTTGTGGACGAGCTCCTCCACTAGCCGCATCTTGGCGAGCAAGGTCTGCACCTGCGCGAGATGGGCTTCGAGATTGTCCTGCGACTGGTTTTCGAGGGCGTCGGTCATGGGGGCGGAAGTGAAAAAAAGCCCCGCGATTGTAACTCGCTATGACTTGCGGGCGAGTGGGGTCCTGATTCCAAGGCTGGCAGAGGGAAAGCACGGCAGTGCGTGATACCAATCAGGAAATCGGCAGGAATCATCGGTCAGGGAAAGTCCGTGGTTGGAAACTAAATATCCTGATAAATCAGTTGGTTATTCGAATATGCAACTAAAGTTGTATATACAAACCCAAAGGCGTCCCTGCACAGTCCAGAAAAACCCTAGGCGCAACACTTGGGGATCAGAAAAGAACAGGGGAGGCATGCATTGCAAATTTCATAACCGCGTGGAAGCCATGCGGGCAGATCGGCTGAGTCTGCCGCCGCTCTTTTCACGCCGTCAGGTTGTTGCTATCCGCGCATCCGCACTCCCGAAGTTTTCAATTGCCCCGAAGCGGGTAAAGCTCAGTTTCGTCAACTGGGCCGATGCTCAGAACGGCATCACCTACCCCGGTGACATCGTGAATGGCGAAACCCAATTCCGCACACACAAGGTCGACAGCAATGTGCTGGCGAGCCTCCTTGTCACCTGGCCCAACGGCAAGGGCTACAGCAACAGCAAGCTGGCAACCCTTGCGCCGGAACTGCTTACTTACGACGGCTATGGCACGGGAACCCATTGGGGTCGGCTTCGAATATCTTCATGTCCCAGCACGGCTACCTGGAACAAGAGCAGGCCCGGATCGAACAGGAACAGGAACTGGTCAAGGCCGACCAGCGCGGGCGGCTGATGCGCCTGACCGCGCCGGTGGCCGGCACCGTACAGCAGTTGGCCATCAGCACCGTCGGTGGCGTGGGTCACCCCTGCCCAGCCGCTGATGGTGATCGTGCCCAAGGACAATGTCCTGGAAGTCGAAGCCATGCTGCCGAACAAGGACATCGGCTTCGTCAACCCCGGACAGGAGGCCGAGGTGAAAGTGGAAACCTTCCCCTTCACCAAATACGGCACCCTGCACGGCACTATTACCCATGTGTCGTCCGACGCGATCCAGGACGAGAAGCTGGGGTTGATTTATTCCACCCGGGTGAAGCTCGGCCGGGACACCCTGCGGGTGAAGGACAAGGCCGTGCGCCTGACCCCCGGCATGGCGGTGACGGTCGAGGTCAAGACCGGCACGCGGCGGGTGATCGAGTATTTCCTGAGCCCGCTGATGCAGGTTTCGAGCGAGAGTTTGCGGGAGCGGTGAGCGCGTCGTGTCGAAAGCCTCAGCGCGGCACTTTCGCGTAGCCCATGTAACGCTTGATGACCGCGACGCGCCGCTGATACGCGCGCGAGCTGCGGTGGTTTTCATACCAGCGCGGATTGGGCACCATGGCGGCCATGCGGGCGGCCTGGTCGCGGCCGAGATTGGCAGCGGAGGTCTTGTAATAGCGGCGGGCGGCGGCTTCGGCGCCGTAGATGCCGTTGCCCCATTCGATGACGTTGAGATACACCTCGAGGATGCGGCGCTTGCTCCAGGTGGCTTCGATCATCAGGGTGATGACGGCTTCCTGGCCCTTGCGGATGAAGCTGCGCTCGCCGGACAGGAACAGGTTCTTGGCGAGCTGCTGGCTGATGGTGGAGCCGCCGGCGACCAGGCGGCCCTTCTTCAGGTTTTTTTCGACGGCGGCCTGGATGCCTGCGACGTCGAAGCCTTCGTGCTCAATGAATTTGGCGTCCTCGGCGGCGACGATGGCGCGCTTCAGGTGGATGGAAATGCGATCGTAGGGAACCCACTTGTGGCGCAGTTCGGCGTCGGGGTTTTTTTCCTGCTGGCGCGCCAGCCCCGCTTCCATGAACGCTGTGGAGCTGGGGTTGTGGTCGATCCACCATAAAACATGCGCGAAGATCCACAGCTGATACAGCAGCACCAGCGCGACCGCTGCCGCCACGCCCTTGCCGAGCCAGCGCAACGCAGTGCGGATCATGCGCGTAGCGCCGAGATGACGGGCGCGGTGTCGGGGCGCACGCCGCGCCACAGCCAGAACGCTTCGGCGGCCTGCTCGACCAGCATGCCGAGGCCGTCGGCGGTGGCCGCGCCGTGCGTGCGGGCGAAGCTGAGAAAGGGCGTGTCGCCCCCGTACATCATGTCGTAGGCCAGCGTGTCCGGGGTGAAGAGGCTGGGCGACAGCGGCGGCAGCTCGCCGGCGAGGCTGGCGGCGGTGGCGTTGATGACGAGGTCGAAGGGCGTGTCGAGGGCGTCGAAGCCGCATGCGCGGACGCCCCGGTCGAACAGCTCGGCAAGTTCCTGCGCACGGCTGACGGTGCGGTTGGCGATGACGAGGGCGGCAGGCTGCTGGTCGAGCAGCGGCTCGATCACCCCGCGCGCCGCGCCGCCGGCACCCAGCAGCAGGATGCGGCGGCCGGTGAGCGCGCACTCGAGGTTGCGGGCGAGGTCGGCGACCAGCCCGGCGCCGTCGGTGTTGTCGCCAAGGATACCGTCATCAAAAACCAGGGTGTTGACCGCACCGGCGCGCTCGGCGCGCGAGCTCAAGCGGCTGGCCAGCCGGAAGGCTTCTTCCTTGAACGGCACGGTGACGTTGGCGCCGCGCCCGCCCGCCGCGACGAAGGCCGCCACGCTGGCGGCGAAGCCGTCCTTCGGCGCGAGGATCGCCTCGTACGTCATGTCCTGCCCGGTCTGGCGGGCAAAGGCGGCATGAATCTGCGGGGATTTCGAATGGGCAATCGGGTGCCCGAATACGGCGTAGTGGTCGGTCATGGCGCGCTATTCTAAAGCGCGCCGAGGGGATATTGATCAGCTTTGTGTCCAGGGCAAGCCGCGATGCTTCCAGCCGTTGATTTCGTTGCGGTGGCCGGTGGCCTTGTTGAGATCGCCCTCGAAGCCTTCCAGCATGTTGTAACAGCTGCCGCGCCCGGCCTCGGTGCAGGCTGCTGCGGCCCGATGCGAGCGTGCGCCGGTGCGGCAAATGAAAATCAGCAGTGATTCCGGATCGGTGGCTTGCGCAAGCTGGGTCAGGAAATGGGGGTTGAGCACCCAGCCCGGCCAGGATTGCCATTCGACGTGCACCGCAGCGGGAATGGCGCCATTGAACTCGATTTCCGCGTGTGAGCGCACGTCGATCAGCCGCGTTCCGGGCGCAAGCTGCAACAATTCATGTGCCTCATGCGGCAGCAAAGCGCCTGCAAACGACCAGGAATTCGCCTGACTTCGGCGGTGTGCGGTGTCGAGCAACTCTGTGATGCGGCCCATGCTGGATTCCTTATAAGTATGATTCAGTATACGAAAGCCACGATTTGATGCAATCCGCCCCAAATCGGTGCAAATAATCCGGGTGAGCACCGAAACGGTGCGAAGGCTAAATCGGGCTCTGCCCTATCTTGCTGCATCGGCCTTGTGGCACAATGTTTCGAGCGTGGTTTTGCACATGGCACGGTTGCTGCTAAGTTAAGTTCACTGCGACACTACGGCTGTGGTGTTGTCATTTTTTTCTATTTCAGATTGAGGAGATTCAGCATGGCCGTGGCCGATGTGATCAAGAGAATTCAGGACGACGAAGTGAAGTTCGTCGACCTGCGCTTTACCGATACCCGTGGCAAGGAACAGCACGTTTCCATTCCTGCCCGCCTCGTGACCGAGGACTGGTTCGAGGACGGCCACCCGTTCGACGGCTCCTCGATCGCCGGCTGGAAAGGCATTCAGGCATCCGACATGCTGCTGAAAGCCGACCCGGATTCGGCCTACATGGATCCCTTCTTCGACGAGCCCACGCTGATCCTGACCTGCGACGTGATCGAGCCGTCCGACGGCAAGGGCTACGAGCGCGACCCGCGTTCGGTGGCCAAGCGCGCCGAAGCCTACCTGAAGTCGACCGGCATCGCCGACACCGCCTACTTCGGCCCCGAGCCCGAATTCTTCATTTTCGATTCCATCACCTGGCACGACAACATGTCGGGTTGCGGCGTGAAAATCAATTCCGAGGAAGCCGCCTGGTCGTCGGCCGAGAAGTTCGAGAACGGCAACACCGGCCACCGTCCCGGCGTGAAGGGCGGCTACTTCCCGGTGCCTCCGGTCGACAGCCTGCAGGACATCCGCGCCGCCATGGTGCTGGCGCTGGAAGAGGCCGGCATCCCGGTCGAAGTATTTCATCATGAAGTCGCGACCGCCGGCCAGTGCGAAATCGGCACCGTGTTCAACACGCTGACCAAGCGCGCCGACTGGACGCAGACGCTGAAATACATCGTGCAGAATGTCGCCCACGCCTACGGCAAGACCGCGACCTTCATGCCCAAGCCCATCGTCGGCGACAACGGCTCCGGCATGCACGTCCACCAGTCGCTGTGGAAAGACGGCAAGAACCTGTTCGCGGGCAACGGCTACGCTGGCCTGTCCGAGATGTGTATTTATTACATCGGCGGCATCATCAAGCACGCCAAGGCGCTGAACGCGATCACCAACCCGTCGACCAACTCGTACAAGCGTCTGGTGCCCGGCTTCGAAGCCCCCGTGATGCTGGCCTACTCGGCACGCAACCGCTCGGCGTCGATCCGCATCCCGATCGCAGCCAGCGAGAAGGCCCGCCGCATCGAGACCCGCTTCCCGGATCCCACCGCCAACCCCTATCTGTGCTTTGCCGCATTGATGATGGCGGGCCTCGACGGCATCCAGAACAAGATCCACCCCGGCGACCCGTCGGACAAGGATCTGTACGACCTGCCGCCGGAAGAGGACGCGAAGATCCCGAAGGTCTGCCACAGCCTGGAAATGGCGCTGGAAGAGCTGGACAAGGATCGCGAGTTCCTGACCCGTGGCGGCGTGTTCACCAACGACATGATCGACGCCTACATCGATCTGAAGATGGAAGAGGTCACCAAGTTCCGCATGACCACGCACCCGGTCGAGTTCGCGATGTACTACTCGCTGTAAACCCGGCGCGAGCAGCAAGGGGGGCGGCTTCGGCCGCCCCTTTTTGCTGCCGGTTTTGTGGCTGTCAAGATTGCCGGCTTTTGACCGTTATCAAACGGGAACGCTACACTCGGTCCCATGCAAAATCTCCGTTTCCCTTTCCTGCTGTGTCTGATCCTGGCTGCCCCCGCGCAGGCGGAAATCTACAAGTACGTTGACGAAAGCGGCCAGGTGACGTTCACCGACGTTTACCGGAAGGGTGCCAAGCGTATCGAGCTGCCGGGTGCGCCGACGCAGCTGCCGGCAGCAGACAAGTCGCCCAGGCGCGCATCCTATAATCCCAGCCCGGCGAATTTTCCACGCATCGATGCCGGGACGCAGAAGCGCCGCGACGATATTCGCCGCCAGGTGTTGCAGGACGAAATTGACGGCGAGCGCCGCAATGCCGACGAGGCACGCCGCCAGCTGGCGCTGGGCGAACGCCTGCAACCCGGCGAACGCGCGACCGACGCGAGCTATCTCAATCGCGTGAACAAATTGCGCGCCAGTGTGCAGCAGCACGAACAAAACATCGTCTCCATCCAGCGCGAGCTTGCGAACCTGAAGTAAACGCCTGCCCGCAAGGGGTGGGCCATGGTTGTCCCCGTAAAGGGGAGGCCGTGGTTGTAAAGACGCTAAAGCCCTAAAGGACACCGATCCACTACGTGCTAAAGCGCGTGTGGAGTCATATGCGTCAACAACCACGCTCTGGCACAATCAGTGCTTCACTGGAGTGCATGAGCATGACGTCGCCTTCTCCCATCGAGTTTTCCGGGCTCGATTGCCTGTCCACCGGCGCCATGGTGCTCGATGCCGACGACCGCATCCTGTACGTCAATCCGGCGGCCGAAACCTTGCTGGGCGTGTCGGGTGTGCTGCTGGTCGGTGAAACTGTCGCCCTGGCCTTTGAGCGCAGCCCCGAACTGCTGGGGGCGATCCGCACCGCGCGCAGCGAGCAGGAAACCGTCGTTGAATATGAGCTCGACGTGGCGGTGAGCTCGCACCCCCCGATCCGCCTCGGATGCAGCATTTCTCCGCTGGAAAAAACGCCGCATGCGGTGTTGATCGAAATGCGCGCGGTCGACCCGCAATTGCGCATCGCCCGGCTGGAGCAGGCACGTCTGCAGCAGGAAGCCAATCGCGAACTGCTGCGCAACCTGGCGCATGAAATCAAGAATCCGCTTGGCGGCATTCGCGGCGCAGCGCAGTTGCTGGAACACGAGCTGCCGCGCGAAAGCTTGCGCGAATACACCCAGGTGATCATCAAGGAATCCGACCGTCTGCAGTCGCTGATGGAACGCTTGCTGACGCCGCACCGCATGCCCCGTTTTGGTGCGGTGAATATTCACGAAGTGCTGGAGCGGGTTCGCAGCCTGATTCTGGCCGAAACGCCGAGTGTGACGCTGCGGCGCGACTACGACATCAGCCTGCCGGAGATCCGGGCCGACGCCGAGCAGCTGATCCAGGCCACGCTCAACATCGCGCGCAATGCGGTGCAGGCAATGCACGGTAACGGGCATGGGCACGGCCAGGGCGAGATCGTTTTCAAGACCCGGGTGGCGCGGCAGATTACGCTGGAAAGCCGCCGCTACCGGCTGGGGCTGCGGGTCGAGATCATCGATAATGGCCCCGGCATCCCCGAGGACATCCGCGAGCAGATTTTCTATCCGCTGGTGTCTGGGCGCGAAGGCGGCAGCGGGCTCGGGCTCGCCGTCGCACAGACCCTGGTGGCGCAAAACCACGGCACCATCGATTGCGAAAGCCGCCCCGGCCACACCGTGTTCTCCATTTTTCTTCCCTTGCCTGTCTGAATATCATGCCGAAACCAAGCTGTGTCTGGATCATCGACGACGACCGCTCCATCCGCTGGGTGCTCGAAAAAGCCCTGTTGCGGGAGGATATTCCGTGCATGACCTTCAGCTCGGCCAGCGACGCGCTGCGCGAGCTGGAACGCGGCACGCCTTCCGTCGTGCTGTCCGACATCCGCATGCCGGGCGTGTCCGGGCTGGAATTGCTGCAGGCGCTGAAGGAGCGCCTGCCCAAGGTGCCGGTCATCATCATGACCGCGTATTCCGACCTCGACAGCGCAGTGGCGGCATTCCAGGGCGGCGCGTTCGAATACCTGCCGAAGCCGTTCGATGTCGATCAGGCGCTGGAACTGGTGCGCCGCGCGCTGGCCGAGAGCGCCAGCCGCGACACCCCCGCGCCAAGCGAGGCGCCGATGACCGAGATGCTTGGTCAGGCGCCGGCGATGCAGGAAGTGTTCCGCGCCATCGGGCGCCTCTCGCAGTCGCATGCGACCGTGCTGATCACCGGCGAATCGGGCAGCGGCAAGGAACTGGTCGCGCGCGCCCTGCACCGTCACAGCCCGCGCGCCGGCGGCCCCTTCATTGCGCTCAACACCGCAGCCATCCCGAAGGATCTGCTCGAATCCGAGCTGTTCGGCCACGA
Source organism: uncultured Gammaproteobacteria bacterium (assembly GCA_947085345.1). Taxonomy (GTDB): domain Bacteria; phylum Pseudomonadota; class Gammaproteobacteria; order Burkholderiales; family Thiobacillaceae; genus Thiobacillus. The sequence goes on from CAMTWC010000123.1 coordinate 17,777, forward strand.
GCGCGGCGCGTTCACCGGCGCCGCGGCGCAGCGGCGCGGCCGCTTCGAGCAGGCCGACGGCGGCACCCTGTTCCTCGACGAGATCGGCGACATGCCGGCCGAACTGCAGACCCGCTTGCTGCGCGTGCTGTCGGAGGGTCAGTTCTATCGCGTCGGCGGGCACACGCCGATCAAGGTCAACGTGCGGGTGATTGCCGCCACCCACCAGGATCTGGAAGTGCGGGTGCGCGAAGGCCTGTTCCGCGAGGACCTGTTCCACCGCCTCAATGTCATCCGCCTGCGGCTGCCGCCGCTGCGCGAACGGCGCGAGGATATCCCTTTGCTGGTGCGGCACTTCATGCAGAAAAGCGCGCGCGAACTGGGGATGGAGGCCAAGGGCGTGTCGGAGGCTGCGATGAAGACTCTGGTCAACCTGCCGTGGAGCGGTAACGTGCGCCAGCTTGAAAACGTCTGCCATTACCTGACCGTGATGGCGCCCGGCCAGGTGGTCGAGGTCGGTGACCTTCCGTCTGATCTGATGCAGGGCGGCGCCGTGGCGCAATTGGGCGACTGGCTGCAAAGCCTGGCAGCCGAGGCGAGCGCGCGGCTGGCGCGCGGCGAGGCGGCGATTCTCGACGAACTCACCCAGGCCTACGAAAAGACGCTCATCGAAGTGGCGCTGCGCCACACCGGCGGGCGCCGCATCGAGGCCGCGCACCTGCTCGGCTGGGGGCGCAACACTCTGACGCGCAAGATCCACGAACTGGGAATGGATGCCGGACCCGAAGAGGGAGCATGAAGTTGGCAAAAAAGAAGCCGACATTGTGTCGGCTCAGACTGCTGACAAACCCCGTCTTTTTGCGAAGGCGGGGTTTTGTTTTTTAGGGTTCTATTCAGACGTGTTGAAACCCAGGCCGAAGCAACAATCCGCCAGCGAGATCGCGCAAGCGGCGCTGAAACAGTCCGGTCGGCGTCAGAGCGGGTCGCAGGACGTGTAAAAGGCGGGCTATCCGAAACGCTTCTTTGACGCACTGGGGTTGGTTTCGTTGCTGGACACTCAGCAACGCTTCCAGCATGTTTGATGAACCGCCGTATGCGGAACCGCAGGTACGGTGGTGTGAGAGGGCGACGGGGGTAACTCCGTCCCCTACTCGATGCGCTGAGCCAGTTCAGGCGGCTTGCGCTTCTTCCAGCAACTTCTGGATTTCGCCCTTCTGGTACATCTCGATCATGATGTCGGAGCCGCCGATCAGCTCGCCCTTGACGTAGAGCTGGGGGAAGGTCGGCCAGTTGGCGTAGTACTTCAGGTTCTCGAAAATTTCCGGATCGGCCAGCACGTTCACCGCCAGAAAATCCTTCACGCCGCAGGCCTGAAGCACTTGCGCCGCGCGCGACGAAAAGCCGCACTGCGGAAACTGGGGCGTGCCTTTCATGTACAGCACGACGGTGTTGCTGGTGACTTGTTCGCGAATGCGGTCTAGCGCGGTCATCTTGGGGCTCCTGAATAATACTTGACTGGAATACTCGGAAATTATACGCACGGCGCGGCTGGCGTCAAGCCGCTTTGGGAGTGCGCTGATAGAGGCCGATGAAGGCCTTGTGGAAGAGGTGCGGGATCAGCAGATGCGCGGGCATGCGCAGCCAGTGGGCGCGCACGAAAGCGGCCAGGCGCGCGGCCGGGGTGTAGGCATCCGCACAGCTCGCATGGTCGGGGGCGAGCACGCGGGTGAAGATGCGGTCCATCAACGCGAGCGTGGCGCGATTGGGAGCGGCAGCATCCAGGGTGGCCATCACGCTGTCGGGTACCGGCGTATCGAGAAAATGGCGCAGATACCGCAGGGCATAGAACAGCGAGCGGCTGAGCTGCAGCTCGTCGGCGCGCGCGGTCAGCCGCAGCCAGAAGTCGCGGTCCGCACGGGCGTCACGCAGCAGCAGATCGAGGTCGGTCAGATCGCGCAGGCCGTGCGGCAGTTCGCCGTCGTGGAACAGGTGCGTGGCCGAGTGCAGGATGCGGTCTTCAGCCGCCAGCACATGGATGCCGGGGAGGCCAGCCACCGCGACGGCGCGGCTGCGCAGTTTGGCGGAATCCGGATGGTAGCGTGCGGTGTCGGGGAGGATGGCGTGATGAACGTCGATCACGGTATCGCGCTGGATATGCTGCAGCGGCGGCAACTCGTGCATCCAGCGGCGGTAGTAGCGCTTGTCGTATTCCGTCAGGCCGGTGGCGTGCCAGCCCGCGAACATGAGCGAGGATTCGGCCTGCGGCAAATATTCGCGCGGCAGCAGAATGTCGATATCGTTGAACAGGCGACCCGCCGCAGCGGGCAGGCCGGCAGCGACGTAGGCCGCGCCCTTGAGCACGATCAGCGGACCATCAAGATCGGATAGGGCGTCGCGCAGCTGTTGCAGTTCCCAGAGCACGGCCAGCCGCTGCTTGTCGGCCAGCGTCTCGGCGGCGTCGAAATGCCAGCGAACGGCCTCCGGGAGGGACGCCATCAGGTTGTGCTGGCGAAAGCGGGATGCCAGCCGCGCCAGCAGACCCGCCGCCCGGGCCAGCCGCACCAGCATGTCCCACTCGCTCATGGAATAGCAGGTGACGGCATCGGGCGTGCGCAGGGTGCGGGAGAGCAGATCGCGGGATAGAGGCGTCATGGTTCAGGTGGCGCGGCGCTTGGCCAGGCGATCGAACGTGGCGATGGCCTCGTCCAATGCGCTGTAGCGGAAATCGTAGCAGGCAGCCTGGTCGATCAGCGCCGTGCCGACGCGGAAGCCGTCGGCGCCCAGGTGGCTGTAGTTGAATGCGCTTTGCGCCAGAAACATGAAGGTCTGCGCCTGCGAACGCGGCGTGAGGGTGGCAGGCGCGCCGGCTTCCCATTGGGGGAAAATCACCCAGCCGGGGCGCGCCGTTTCGTGCTGGCGCAGCACGCTGTCGCGCGGCGGCCGCATGTGCGCCACCGTGCCCTTGACCGTGTCGTGCGAGGCACGGTTGATGTAGGCGTCCGGGGAAAATTGGCGAATGACGTCGATCGACTGGTTTTTCAGGCTGACCGGGCGCGGCAGCGGCTGGATCAACCCGGTCTTGCGGTCGATCAGGGTGAGTTCGTCCGACAGCAGGCGCCAGCCCGACAGCACGAGGCCCGCTGTCAGCGTGCTTTTTCCGGAGCCGGGCGGCGCGGGCAGGATCGCCGCCAGACCGTTTTTCTCGACCACGGCGGCGTGGATGATGAGATATTGATGCGCCTGCGTCGACACGCACCAGTTGAGGCCCCATTCCAGCATCGGAAACGCCTGGTCGCGCGGCAGCGGCTTGAAGGGCTGCATGCCGTCGAACGAGAATGCGGCCTGGGGCCGCAGCCAGCGACGCAGGCTGGCAGGCGGGTTGACGGACACATGAAAGTCGGCAAAGGCCTCGTGTGCGCTGCGCACCTCGAACTGGCCGTAGAGTTCGGCCAGGCCTTCCGCCACGAATGGGATGCGCGATTGCAGCTTGAGCGAAAATGGCCCGGTACGCAGCCATACGCCGGCATCGGCCAACTGCCGACGGAGCTCGGCACGAGGCAGTTGCAGCAGCTTCATGCGGATTCCAGCAGGCCTGTCTTGCGCAGACTATTGAGCGTGTCGTCTGTCAATTCCATGAATTGCGGCGTATTCGTCACGTTGAGGCGGGCTGCCAGTGCAGCAGCGATTTCGGCCGAGGTGAAACCAGGGTGGTCACGGCAGATTTGGTACAGCGCCAGGGTCAGCGGCTTGAGGTAGTGGGTGTCGCCCGATGCCGCGTCATATACGACCGCTTCGTCTCCCCAGCATTTCAGCAGGCGCGGCGGGAGGGATGAAGCGTAGCTCATCACATCAGTTTAACGGGCAGCCGCGTTCATTCAACATGGCGAGCGTGTCCTTCAGGGCGGCCGCGCGATGCAGGTTGTTTTTGAACAGCAGGATGATTTCGCCGGATGTGTATCCGTAGTTAACTCCTGGATGCGCAGCACTGAGCAAGGCGGCAACAGCATGGAAGCCGAGGTTTTCGGAGATGGGGTCGCCTCCCAGGTCGCCGAAGGCGTTACCTTGACTACAGTCTGCGGGGGGGCCGCCCGGATTGGCGTCCTTGTTATTGCCGTGGTCGTTTTCCTTCTTTTCCTTGCTCTTGGAGCCAGGGCTCTTGGCGTCAAGGCTGCAAACATAACTGCCGCCATTCAAGTACATGACATCCAGCAGGGTATAGGGTGTGCCCTTGCAGTCCACATAATTGGAGACGTCGAATACACTGTTGAAAGTATCGGTGGGCTTGAAGCCGGTTGGGCCCCATGAATCCAGGTGCTGGCACACTTTCCAGTATCCAGGCGTACAGCCTTCGCACGTCACCTTGGGAGCGGACAGGTTGCCGGAAGCCATGCCGGAAATGCTGCACTGGTTAGCCCACACCGGGCGGCTGGCCAGCGTGAAAACCGCCGACACACCCAGTACGGTGCCGGTCAGCTTGCGCCGGGAAGGATTGATCTCCTCATCCTGCGTTGTCTCGGGCGGGGTGTCATGAGTTTCGGGTGTGCGGTCAGACATGGCAGGCCTCGATAATCGTTTGTCTCCAAAATTACAGCAAGAATCGCACCAAGATAGGCGAGCCCGCTTGAAATGCCCATTTTACGCACCGCGCCGGCGTGGGGAACCCCTTCGCTTCACACGGTGTGTAAATTATTCCGGCAGTTTGCCACCGCTCACACGCAGAATGCCGGCCAGGTCGGCCCAGCTTTGGGGATGGCGGATACCGTTCCTACGCAACAAGGCCTGGACGGCACCCGCCTGATCGTAGCCATGTTCCAGCAACATGGTCCCGCCTGGTTTGAGACGGGCGCAGGCAGCCTGGGTCAGTTGGCGCAGGTCATCAAGACCGTCGGCGCCGGCAGCCAGCGCGGTCAACGGCTCGAAGCGCACGTCGCCGTGCTCCAGGTGAGGGTCGGCAGCGGCGATGTAGGGCGGGTTGCCGACGATCAGGTCGAAGCGCCGTCCGCCGAGCGCGGCGAACCAGTCGCTGGTCAAGAACTCGACACGGGCGTTGAGGAGGTCGGCGTTGCGCTGCGCGATGGCCAGTGCCGTGGTGGAGCGGTCCACCGCGGTGATACGTGCAAGCGGGCGTTCCAGCGCCAGGGTGATGGCGATGCAGCCGCTGCCGGTGCCGAGGTCGAGCACGTCCACGGCCTCGTCGGGCGGCATGCGTTCCAGCGCCAGTTCGACCAGCAGCTCGGTCTCGGGGCGCGGAATCAGGACGTCGGGCGAGACCCGAAAAGGACGCCCGTAAAACTCTCGTGTGCCGGTTAGGTAGGCAACCGGTTCGCCCACCAGCCTGCGCGTCAGCAGGGTCTGGAATTGCGCGCCTTGCGCATCGGTCAGAGGGTCGGTGTCGTGCGCGATCAGCCAGGCCGGACTGACGTTCCAGGCAAACGCGGCCAGCGTGCGTGCCTCCAGCCGCGCCTCGCGTTTGTCCAGCCCGAGCGCGGCGGCGATGCGGGCAGTGGCGTCGTCGAGCAGGCTGACGACCGTCGCCGCCTCACGCCTCACGCCTTACCCCTCACCGGAAAGCGTCGCCAGCAGTTCGGCTTGATGCTCGGCCGCCAGCGCATCGAGCAGCTCGGTGAGGTCGCCGTCCATCATCGCATCGATCTTGTAGAGCGTAAGATTGATGCGGTGGTCGGTGATGCGGCCCTGCGGGAAGTTGTAGGTGCGGATGCGGTCGGAGCGGTCGCCCGTGCCGATCAGGCTCTTGCGGGTGCTGGCCTCGGCCGCCTGCTGCTGCTGCAGCTGGCGGTCCTTGAGGCGCGCCGCCAGCACGCTCATTGCCTGCGCGCGGTTGCGGTGCTGCGAGCGGTCGTCCTGGCATTCGACCACCAGGCCCGTGGGCAGGTGGGTGATGCGCACCGCGGAATCCGTCTTGTTGATGTGCTGGCCGCCTGCGCCCGAGGCACGGTAGGTGTCGATGCGCAGGTCGGCCGGGTTGATGTCGACTTCGCCGACTTCGTCGGCTTCCGGCATCACGGCCACGGTGCAGGCCGAGGTGTGGATGCGGCCCTGCGATTCGGTTTCCGGCACGCGCTGCACGCGGTGTCCGCCCGATTCGAACTTCAGTCGCGAATATGCGCCGTGGCCGACGATGCGCACAATGACTTCCTTGTAGCCGCCGACCTCTCCGGGGTTTTCCGACACGATTTCCACCTTCCAGCCCTGCCGCTCGGCGTAGCGCGTGTACATGCGCAGGAGGTTGCCGGCGAACAGTGCGGATTCGTCGCCGCCGGTGCCGGCGCGGATTTCGAGGAAGATGTTGCGCTCGTCATTGGGGTCGCGCGGCAGCAGCGCGGCCTGCAGTTCGGCTTCCAGTTGCGCGATTTTCGCTTCGCCGTCGGCGAGCTCGGCTTCGGCGAGTTCGCGCATGTCCGGATCGGCGAGCATGTCGCTGGCGGTTTTCTGGTCCGCTTTAACCTGCCGATACTGACGATATAAGGCCACTACCGGGGTGAGATCGGCATGTTCGCGGGTGAGCTTGCGGTAGCTTTCCATGTCGCCCGCGATTTCCGGCTGCGACAGCAGGGCGTCGAGTTCCTCCAGCCGCTCGTCGGCGCGAGCGAGCTTGTCCGCCAGGGACGCTTTCATTCTTGATGCAGCCCGTAGAGCTGGCTGATGAGACGGACGAACTGGTCTCGTTCGCTGCTGGTGGCATGGTTGAGCGCGTGGGTGGGCGCATGCAGCAGCTTGTTGGCGAGCGCGTGGCTCATCGCGTCGAGCACTGCGCGCGGATCGTCGCCGCGCGCCAGCGCCTTCTCCGCCTTTTCGATTTCATGGCGGCGGTGGCGCTCGGCAGTATCTCTTAACGAACGGATCACCGGCACCAGTTCGCGGCCTTCCATCCAGTGGACAAAGCTTTCCACGCTGGTCTCGATGATCGCCTCGGCCTGCGCCACCTGGGCGACGCGATTGTCCATGCCTTCCCGCACTACTTGTCCCAGATCGTCCACGCTGTATAAAAACACGTCGTCCATGTCGACGACTTCGGCTTCGACGTCGCGTGGCACTGCCAGATCGACGATGAAGATCGGGCGGTGGCGGCGCTGCTTGATCGCACGCTCGAGCATGCCCTTGCCGAGAATGGGCAAGGGACTCGCGGTGGAGGTGATGATGATGTCGTAGGACGGCAGTTCGTCGGGCAGCGCGGTGAGTGGGATCACTCCGGCATTGAAACGTTCGGCCAGCGGACGCGCGCGCTCGGCGGTGCGATTGGCCACGGTCATGCGGCGCGGGTGCTGCGCGGCGAAGTGGGTGATGCACAGTTCGATCATTTCGCCGGCGCCGATGAACAGGCAGGCCTGCTCCCGGATGCTGGGGAAGATGCGCTCGGCCAGCCGCACCGCGGCGGCGGCCATCGACACCGAATTGGCGCCGATCTCGGTGCTGCTGCGAACTTCCTTGGCGACCGAGAAGGTGCGCTGGAACAGCTTGTGCAGCAAAAGGCCGAGGGTGCCGGCTTCCTCGGCGGCTTGCACCGCCTGCTTCATCTGCCCCAGGATCTGGGTTTCGCCAAGCACCATCGAATCGAGCCCGGCTGCGACGCGAAAGGCGTGTTGCGCCGCCTTTTCGCGCGGCAGCGCATACAGGTAGGGCGCGAGTTCGCGGCGTTCGATATGGTGGAAATCGGCCAGCCATTGCGCGACGCCGTCGGGCGAGGGCGTGTTGACGTACAGCTCGGTGCGGTTGCAGGTCGACAGGATGGCGACTTCGGACGCGCGCCGGCTCTGCGTTAATTCGTGCAGCGCCTGCACCAGTTTTTCGGGGCCAAACGTCACCTGCTCGCGGATCGCGAGCGGCGCAGTGTGATGGTTGACCCCGAGGGCGAGAAGCTGCATGCGGCTTTGGCCGAGAAAAAGAAGACCGCTATTTTACTTTACCCGCCGCCTAAGCTGCGCGCGCGGGAAAACTCAGACGGTCGTAATAGCGCCCGCGATAGAGCAGGCGGCGGTGTTCGGGCGAATCGGAGAACCCGCTGCGGGTGTGCAGCACGTTGTTGCAGATGAGGCCCATGCCGGGGGTGAGATGCGCGGTGAGGATGTATTCCGAGCCGGCGAGGATGTCGGCCAGCGTTTTGACCGCGGCCTGCGTGACGGCGTCATCCTTCCACACGATGGAGCGGGTGCGCGCGGTGTAGCGCATATACAGAAACCCGGCGTCGGGATCGACCGTGAACACCGGCCCGCTCTGCTCGGGGCGGGCGATATTGTCCTCGTCCATGCGCGCGGGGATGGTCATCGCGTCGGGCTGCATCAGCGCGGCGACATAGCCGGGATTGGTGTCGCGCAGCTGGATGTAGGCGATCTCGTGATCGAGCAGCGCATTTTCGCCGCCGGCTTCGGCGTCTTGCGCGCAGTGCAGGGTCATGCCGAGGATGCGGCGGTCGAGGGCGTTGTAGTAGCCGTCGGTGTGCCAGTTGATCGGCTTGTGAGTGTAGGGGATGTATTCGCCGCGCACGCTGCCTTCGTCGCCTGCCGGCGTGATGCTCGACAGACCGTCCTCGTCGGCAAGGTAGTTGCCTTCGAGGTGAGTCAGACCGAGCTGCTGCGCCAGCTGATGCGGCAGCGACTTGTCGGCGGCGGGTAGGTGCGGCGCGCTGTAGATCGCCATGTTGGCGCGCGCGCAGCGCGATTCGAGGGCGGCGATTTCGTCTGCATTGAGGTGGCGTGGATCGGCCAGCGGCACGACCAGTTCGTCGACGCTGCGCGGGTATGCGGCAAGCCTGGCGTCGCGCCAGGCGCGATAGCCCGACTCGTTAGCAAGATCGAAGGGGGTGCTCATAGGAATGCTTGATTCCGTTCCTGAGTCGGACAGGGCGCGAAGCCGAGCCGAAGACAGTACTCATGTACGGCGGTGCGTGGTTGTTGCCGATTAATCGGCTTTACAACCACGGCCTGCCCCTTGCGGGTGCGGCGAAGGCGACAAGGCCATGTCCGATTCAGGGGCGGAGTCATTCCGGGGGCAGCATGTCGGGCGATCCGAAGCCGCGCTTGACCGGCGCGTCGGACAGCAGGCCCTTGAAGCTTTTCCTCACCGTTCCCATCATCTCGGGCATTTCGATGTCCATGATCTGGTCCATGATCCAGGTCTTGTCGCTGTCGCCCATCTCGTCGCGGATCTGCAGGCCGAGGAAGCGCAGCGCCGGGAAACTGGCCTTCTCGTCGTCGGGGAATTCGAATTCCGCGTAGTCGGCGAAGCGGCGGTTGAGGAAGTCGATGAACTCGGCCTTGAAGTTGCGGCTGGGGTCGGGGCCGACCACGCTGATGATGTTTTCCTCCATCACTTCGCCGAGCCGGTTGGCCACCGCCTGCAACACTGCGGTGCGGCGCTCGGGCGTGAGCGAAGCGTAGGCCATGCGGTCGCAGTAGTGCACCAGGAAGGCGAGGAATTCGGCGATTAGCTTGAAGCCGCGCGCCGGGGTGATGATGTCGTAGTTCTCGCGGCCGAGGTTGTCGACCGCCTTGTCGGCGACGCGCCAGGTGGTGGTGGCGACGGCCGAGGCGATTTCCTCGGCGCTGCGCTCGCCGTCCTTCTTGAACCAGACGGTTTTGACGCGGATGGGCATGGCCATGATTATTCTCCTGTGGCGACGGGGCGGGCGGGATCGGTGATCCACTCGCTCCATGAACCGGGGTAAAGCCGTGAACCGGGAAGGCCGGCGATTTCCATTGCCAGAATGTTGTGGCAGGCAGTGACGCCGGAACCGCACATGTGGATGACCTGCCAGGCCGGCTTGCCCTTGAGCAGCGCCTGATAGTTTTCGCGCAGCGCTTCGGGTGGCAGGAAGGTGCCGTCCACATCGAGGTTCTCGTCGAACGGGTAGTTGATGGCGCCGGGCACATGGCCGGCAACGGAGTCGAGCGGCTCGAACTCGCCGCTGAAGCGGCGGTCCGGGCGCGCATCGATGATCAGTTGCGCGCCCGTCTGCGATGCGCGCAGAACCTCGTCGGCGGCCACGGTCTGGCTGGGCTCGGGCAGGCAGGCGCACGCCCCCTTGTGCGGCGTCGGAAGGTCGGCATCGACCGGGCGTTTTTCGCGCAGCCATTTCGGATAGCCGCCGTCCAGCAGGGCGACACCGGGGTGGCCGAGCCAGCGCAGCAGCCACCACAGCCGTCCCGCCATGGCGCCGTAGCTGTCGTCATATGCCACGACCTGCTTGTTGACTCCAATGCCCCACTGGCACAGTTTTTCGGTCAGCACGCGCGGATCGGGCAGCGGATGCCGTCCCGTGGTTGCGCCGATGGGGGCGGAGAGGTCGTCGTCCAGGTGCGCATAGCGCGCACCCGGGATGTGAGCTTTCTCGTAGGCCTGACGGCCGGCCTCAGTGTCGGTGAGGGTGAAGCGGCAATCCAGAATGATCCAGTTCGGATCGTCCAGATGCGCAGCCAGGTCTTCAGTGGTAACGAGGGTGTTGGAAAACATCGTGAGGGGTAAGAGGGGAGGTGTGAGGAGTAAGAAGCAAGGCGCCGAGCGGAGGGGGCCTCACGCCTGACGCCTTACGCCTCACCGGCTTAGTATCCGCCCTTGCCGTAAGGCTTGGTCAGGCCGGCGATGCGAGCCGACTGTCGTGCGGGCTGGTTGGGGAAAAGTTCATACAGCTTTTTCTTCCAGTCGGTGCCCGGGTGCAGTTCATCCAACTCGGCGAGCATATTGCGGAAGTTCGGGGTTGAGCCGTCTTCCTTGTATTTGTCGCGCATGAAATTGATGACCGTCCAGTGCTCGTCGGTCAGCGTGATTTTTTCAGCAGCGGCAATGACCGGGGGGACGTCGTCGCTGAAGTTTGCTTCCAGCAGAAATTCCTCCTCGCCGGTTTCGAGTTCTTCACCATTTACAACATAAGACATGTTTTCTCCTTTCGGGTTGGTCAATTGAGTTAATGATTCGCCGGAGCCACCGGCGCGATGGATTTATGCGGGATGAAAATCCCGCAGCCTAACAAACGGTTGCGTCCCATGCCCTCGTCTTGCAGTTGCAGGGACTTGTGGGGCGGCACGTCGTGCAGCATCAGGCTATAGCCATGGATCGGGCCGGACGCGCTTTGCAGGGTTTGCCGCTTGCCGCAGATAAAGCCGCAACGCAACTGGAAATGACCATCCAGTTCGTGCATCACGTCCTGCACGAATTGTTCTTCAGTGGCGCTGCCCGTGTCAACGAAATGCGCGTAGATGTTGGCGAAGGGGCTGAACTCGCGGGTTTTGAAGCTGCCGATCTGGAGGGCGTGTCCGGCCAGGTCGAGCGTCTGCCCGACCAGCCGCTGCAGGTCGTCGACCCGTGCCTTGGGCACGCGCATGAACAGTTTGGTGCGCCGGTTGATGTTGAGCGTGGCATCGCCGCTGTTGGTTTCGGCGCCCTTGAGGTGCTGGATGCCGATACCGGAATCTTCGCCCAGCCACGGCAGCAGGCTTTGCAGTGCATCGGACAGCAGCAGCGCGTTGTCGGCCGGGATGGTCGTGCCGGCCAGATCGAACTGCAGATCGATCATGTGGGGCGTGTATTTCTCCGGCTTGTTCTCAGGCCAGTCCCAGCTCATGGCGCATCCCCGGCATGTTCCCTTGCCCAGGCTTGCATCAGGTCGCCCCATTTTTGCGCGCTGACCGGGTCGACGTCGAAAATGGTAAAGCGTTTGTTTTCGCGGATGCGGATGCGCAGAAACGGCACCCCGCCCGACTCATGGGTCATGTGCTGGAATTCGACTTCCTGGCCACCGAACGGCAGTCGCATTTTGTCTAGGGGGGTAATTTCGGGCATGAGCTCAATCCGGGTTGCATTCATTGGTGAACTGCACTGCCTTGACTGTGCAATTCACCGACTTCTTGCGTTTATGAGGGTAATCCGTACTATTTCAACCCTGTTGCAGGCATGGGCTTGCGTTCGCAACAATATTTTAATACTCTAATCGATTGCTGTGGCGGAGACGTAATGTCTCACTGTTTGCCAGGATGAGGCATTACCGCGTTGGGGAAATTCATCTACTCCTTTTGGGTAGGTATATCCCTACCGCGATGGGGTAGTCGTTTTACCCATGAGAATGATGGTGACGCAACTGTCTAGCCAATACGATGCTGAAATACCGTTGAGCTGCCGGCTGAGCGGGCATTTCGAAATTTTCTAGGAGAGAAGAATGGCAAAGCAAATGATTGATACGCCCAATCTGGACGAGCTCGAGAAAGGCCCGTGGCCCAGCTTCGTGACCGGGCTGAAGCGTCTGGCTAAAGACAACGACATGATGGTTGACCTGATGGGTCAGCTGGAAACGTCCTATAAGACCAAGTTCGGTTACTGGAAGGGCGGTACGGTCGGCGTGTTCGGCTACGGCGGCGGCGTGATCCCCCGTTTCACCGAGCTGAAGGATGAAAACCACAAGCCGCTGTTCCCCGAGGCGGCCGAATTCCACACCCTGCGCGTGCAGCCGCCGGCAGGCATGCATTACAGCTCCGACCTGCTGCGCAAGATGTGCGACGTGTGGTCTGAAAAGGGTGGCTCGGGCCTGATCGCGTTCCACGGCCAGTCCGGCGACATCATGTTCCAGGGCATCAAGACCGCCGATGTGCAAGGTGCATTCGATGCCTTCAACGAAATGGGCTTCGACCTCGGCGGCGCCGGTCCCGCGCTGCGCACCTCGATGTCCTGCGTCGGTTCTGCCCGCTGCGAAATGTCCTGCTACGACGAAGCCAAGGCGCTGCGTACCGTCATCAATAACAACCTGGACG
>CAMTWC010000124.1:0-17782 GCA_947085345.1 uncultured Gammaproteobacteria bacterium
CCCGCGCCCACAAGCGCGCCGACCACCGCCAGCGCTTGACTCGCCGCTGACTTCGAGGGGTCGGGCCCAGCGGCCCTGGCAATCCTGCTGATCGGCGGGAGGGTTCAACTCGTCCTCACGGGCTGGGGCTTTCACGGTAACCGATGCGGGTTGGTGGATAAGCAGAATGGATAAGCAAAACAGGGGATTCTAACTTGTTTAATTGCGGCCCCCGAGGCTTGTCGTGCTGCTACGCTAATTGAGTTCAGGCAGCGACAGGTTTCCGCAAAATCCGAGCCCCGGCCGGCGTTACATTGCGTAACACCTCGTTACCCGCCACAAACATCCCGCTTACACAGCGCATCTACAGTGCAGCTGTCCGCTGAGCAAGCCAATGCAGCGACGCCCTTCAAAAAAACAGGAGCCAACCCATGAAAAGCACCCTCATAAAAACCACCCTCGGCATGCTGCCGCTGGGTTTGATGGCACGCGGCGCGCAGGCCGACTGGGATCGCGGCGGCCGCGCTTACCAGCCGGCCTTCCAGCAGAGCCAGGCGCATGGCCAGCAGATCGATGCCCGGCAGGATCGGCAGGCTGCGCGTATCCGGGCTGCGCTGCGTGCAGGCCGCCTGAGCCGTTTCGAATTTCGCGAATTGATGCACGAGCAGCGCAGAATTCGCGTAATGGAACGCCATTTCCGAGCAGATGGCGTCATCAACGAACGCGAGTTCCAGCACATCGAGCGCGCCCTCGACATGGCCAGCCGCACGATCCGGGCGGAAACGCACGGCCGCCAGGCCCGTTCTGCCTACGGCCGCCCTTCCAGGTTCAACTAGGCCAGCCAGGCGCGGGACCTGCCGCTACCGTTGGCCCGCATTGAGTCGTTAAATCCCGATCCCCCTTCACGATAACCAAGGAGAACCCCATGAAGCTTTCCCTCACGCTGGCCCTGGCCGCACTGGTGGGCGCAAGTCCGGTCCTGGCCGACCCGCCCAGCCATGCCCCCGCCCACGGCTATTACAAGAAAGACAAGAAGATCAAGCACCACAAGGGCAAAAGCGGCGCGGTCTATGTCAGCGATTACGGCATTTTCTCGGGTCGCTGCAACCGTGACGAGATCGGTGCGGTGATCGGCGGCGTCACCGGCGCGGTGATCGGCGGCCAGGTCGCCGGTCGCGACGACCGCGTGGTCGGCATGGTGGTCGGCGGCGTGCTCGGCGCGGTGGTGGGGCACACCATCGGCGACAGCATGGACGACCGCGACCGCGCCTGCATGGGCCACGCGCTGGAACTCGGCCGTGCCGGCGTGCCGGTGCAATGGCGCCACGACGGCCACCACTACCACTTCACCCCGCGCGGCGATGCGCGTGATGGCTGCCGCCACGCCACGCTGGTGGTCGACGGCCGCAAGCCGCGCGACGTGCTGGCCTGTCCGTCCGGGCGCGGGGAGTGGAGCTTCCGCCGCAGCTGATCGTCTATGTACCAGGGCCGGTGACGCCAAGCCTGCTAAAATGCCGGCTTTGCGTCCTGGCCTGCCTCATGTCCGCCCTCAAGAACGATACCTTCCTGCGCGCGCTGCTGCGCCAGCCCACCGAATACACCCCCCTCTGGCTGATGCGCCAGGCCGGCCGCTACCTGCCGGAATACAACGCCACCCGCGCGCGCGCCGGCGATTTCCTGACCCTGTGCAAGACGCCCGACCTGGCGACCGAAGTGACGCTGCAGCCGCTGGCGCGCTATCCGCTCGACGCCGCCATCCTGTTTTCCGACATCCTCACCGTGCCCGACGCGATGGGTCTGGGGCTGTATTTCGCACAGGGCGAAGGCCCGCGCTTCGAACGCCCGCTGCGCGACGAGTGGGAGATCCGCGACCTGTCGGCGCCTGATCCGACCGACAAGCTCGGCTACGTGATGGACGCGGTCAAAAGCATCCGCCGCGCGCTCGACGGCTCGGTGCCGCTGATCGGCTTTTCCGGCAGCCCCTACACGCTGGCCTGCTATATGGTCGAAGGCGGCGGCTCGGACGACTACCGCCACATCAAGACCATGCTGTACAGCCGGCCCGACCTGCTGCACCGCATCCTGGAAGTGAACACGCGGGCGGTGATCGACTATTTGAATGCGCAGATCGAAGCCGGCGCGCAGGCGGTGATGATTTTCGACTCCTGGGGCGGCAGCCTCACCCCGCACGCGTACAAGGAGTTCTCGCTCGACTACATGGAACGCATCGTCGCCGGCCTGATCAAGGAACGCGAAGGCCGCCGCGTGCCCAGCATCGTCTTCACCAAAGGCGGCGGCAACTGGCTGGAATCCATGGCCGGCATCGGCGCCGACGCGGTGGGACTGGACTGGACGCTCGACATCGGCGAGGCGCGCAGCCGCGTCGGCGACGAGGTTGCCCTGCAGGGCAACCTCGACCCCTGCGCCCTGCACGGCACGCCCGAGCGCATCCGCGCCGAAGCGCATCGCATCATCGACAGCTACGGCAACCACCCCGGCCACGTGTTCAACCTCGGCCACGGCATTTCGCAGTTCACCAACCCCGACAACGTCAGCGTGCTGGTCGAGGCGGTACACAGCCGCAGCCGCGCCGTGCGCGCCGCACATGCATAGCGTCCCGAGCGAACTTTTCTGCGACCAACCGTCTTACTCAAGCCTTTAACCCTTTTGGAATCGACCATGAAACGCATTTTAATCAGCCTGTTTGCCCTGTTCGTCAGCTTCGGTTTTGCCGTGCAGGAGGCCGAGGCCAAGCGCATGGGCGGCAGCAAGTCCTTCGGCATGCAGCGCAGCGCCCCCGCCAAGCAAGACGCCGCGCCCACCCCGCAACGCCAGCAAACCGGTACCGCGCCGACGGCGGCGCCGAAGAAAAATTCCTGGATGGGCCCGATTGCCGGCCTCGCCGCGGGCCTTGGCTTAGCCGCGCTGTTCTCCCACCTGGGGATGGGCGAGGAAATGGCCAATTTCCTGATGCTGGCGCTGCTGGCGATGGCGGCGTTCCTGCTGTTCCGCTTCTTCATGCGCCGCAATGCGCCGGCCCCCGCGATGCAGTACGCCGGCATGCCGCACCGCACGCCGGCCGCGTTTGACGCGACCCCTGCCGCCCTGGGTGGCAGCGGCGTTGCGGGCGCCTTCCCGCCCGGATTTGACGCCGCCGCCTTCGCGCGCGAAGCCAAGCTCAACTTCATCCGTTTGCAGGCGGCCTATGACGCCGCCAACCTGGACGACCTGCGCGCGTTCACCTCGCCGGAAGTGTTCGCCGAACTCAGCATGCAGCTGGCCGAGCGCGGCGACGTCGCGCAGACGACCGACGTGATGACGCTCGACGCCGAGGTGCTGGAAGCCACAGACGAGGGCAACCGCCACGTCGTCAGCGTGCGCTTCACCGGCCAGGTGCGCGAGGCTGCCGGCCAGGACGCCGTGCCGCTCGACGAAATCTGGCACCTCACCAAACCCGCCAGCGGCCAAGGCGGCTGGGTCATTGCCGGCATTCAGCAGGCATAAAGCCCCGCAATAACAAGACTCTGCGCACCTGAACGGTGCGCAAAAGGCCGCGGTTCCAGCAATAGAAGCGTTGACTTATGCACATTTTTAGCGCAGGGGGACTTTTTTTGATCCAGGCTCTTGACAGCCGGACAATGCATATAAGCCATTGAATATTATTGGTTTTCCTGTGTGCCTGCTTTTTGACCTGTGAGGTCCGGCCCCCGAAATACGGGCGTTTGAGGGCTGTCGACACAAATCACTCACACAATTATCCACAGCCTGCGTGGACAACATTAAATAAGCCTTGGCCAACAGCCACTTAGCAGACCTTCCCCGACACCCGATCAAGACTCGCCGCTAACATGCCATCCCTCATTCAGGTCGCGCTCGACACGCCGCTCTACCGGCTGTTCGACTATCGCCTGCCGGATGACGTCGGCGCGGTGCCGCCGGGCAGTCTGGTCGAGGTGCCGTTCGGCCGCACCTGCCAGGTCGGCGTGGCGCTGGGCCCGCCGGCCGACAGCGCCATCCAGACCGACAAGCTGCGCGATGTGATCCGCGTGCTGGACGATCGCCCCGCGCTGTCGGCCGACATCCTTCGCCTGGCGCAGTTCTGCGCCGACTATTACCACTATCCGCTGGGCGCGATCCTGCTCGCCACGCTGCCGCCGCGTCTGCGGAACGCCACGACCTTTGTCGCGGAAACGCCGTGGCTAGTGCTGACCGAATCCGGGCGGGGGGCGGAACCCGGCGCGCGTGCCAAGGCGCAGCGCGCCCTGCTCGACACCTTGCAATCCGCACCGCAATCGCGCGAAGCCTTGCGTGCGCACAAGCAGAGCCGCCACGCCGCCGCGCTGGTGACGGCGGGCTGGGCCGCGTGGTCGCGCATTCAGCCGCTATCAGACGACGCACCCGCCACGGCGGAAGCGCCGCTTGCCACCGCCGAGCAGCAGGCCGCGCTCGATGCGCTGCTGCCCGCGCTCGGGCAATTCGGCGTACAGCTGATCCACGGCGCCACCGGCAGCGGCAAGACCGAGCTGTACCTGCGCCTGATCGACGCGGTGCTGGCGCGCGGCCTGCAGGCGCTGGTGCTGATCCCCGAAATCGCCCTGACCCCGCAGCTGGAACAACATTTCCGCCGCCGCTTTCCCGGGCGTCGCTTCGCCACCCAGCACAGCGGCCTTGCCGAAAAGGAGCGTGCGGAGAACTGGCTTGCCGCGCCCGACTGCGATGTGCTGCTCGGCACCCGGCTGTCGGTGTTCGCGCCGCTGCCGCGGCTGGGGCTGATCGTGGTGGACGAGGAACACGACGCCTCGTTCAAGCAGCAGGACGGCCTGCGCTATTCGGCGCGCGACGTCGCCATCGCGCGCGGCAAGCAGTCCAATGTGCCGGTGGTGCTCGGCTCCGCCACGCCCTCGCTGGAAAGCTATGCGCAGGCCCTGAACGGGCGCTACCGGCTGATCGAACTGAAGCAGCGCGCCATCAGCCAGGCGCAGCTGCCGGCGATCGAACTGGTCGACCTCAAACATATTCCGCTCGACAACGGCCTCACCCGCCCCGCCGTGCAGGCGCTGACCGAAACCCTGTCGCGCGGCGAGCAGGGCCTGGTTTTTCTCAACCGCCGCGGCTATGCTCCGGCGCTGTACTGCCCGAGCTGCGCCTGGGTGTCGCCCTGCCCGCGCTGCTCGGCACGGCTGGTGCTGCACCGCGCCAAGCCACATTCAACCCAGCCGCACCAGCTGAAGTGCCACCACTGCGGATTCGAGACGCGCATCCCGCCCGAATGCCCGAGCTGCGGCAACCCCGATCTGAAAGCCCTGGGCCAGGGCACTCAGCGGCTGGAGGAAACGCTCACCGCGCTGCTACCCGCCGCGCGCATCCGCCGCATCGACCGCGACACCATGCGCCCGCGCGCCTGGGCCGAACTCGGCGCGGCAGTGCACGGCGGCGAAGTCGACATCCTGGTCGGCACCCAGATGCTGGCCAAGGGCCACGATTTTCCCAACATGACGCTGGCGCTGATCCTCGATACCGACGGCGCGCTCTACAGCCCCGACTTCCGCGCCGCCGAACGTTTATTTGCCCAGCTGATGCAGGTGGCCGGACGCGCCGGGCGCGCCGACAAGCCCGGCCGCGTGCTGATCCAGACCGCCTTCCCCGACCATCCGCTATTCCGCTATTTGCAGCGCCACGACTACGCGGGCTACGCACGCGAACTCCTGGCCGAACGCAAACAGCTCGAGCTGCCGCCGTTCACCCGCCAGGTACTGCTGCGCGCCGAGGCGGCGACGATGGACGCGGCGCTCGCCTTCCTGCACCGCGCCGCGGCGCTGACACCCGACAGTGCGGAGGTCAGCGTATTCGGCGCCACCCCCGCGCCGATGGCGCGCGTGGCCAACCTGGAGCGCGCGCAGCTGCTGATCCAGTCCGCCTCAAGACGAGCCCTGCAGGCCTTCGTGCGCGACTGGCGGCCGCAGATCGACGCCATCAAGCCGCGCGTGGCGCGCTGGTCGCTCGACGTCGATCCGCTGGCGTTTTGAGACCACACAGCGGCCCGCTGTTCGTAAACTTATTTTGTAATCGCCTCAATAAGCCCCATTTCCATTCGATATCAAGCTTGATTGGCGACGCGGCCCGGCCTCCTTGGAGTAGCCCCGGAATGGACAAAGTATGCGCAACGAGACTTACGACGAGCACTACATCAACAGCGTGACGGCGCTGGGCGATACGCACGAAGTCGTCACCACCCAGGCGGTGTTCACCCGCAACGGCATCAAGCTGATCGATCAGGGCACGCGCATCAACTCCGCGCTGCGCGACAAGCTGGTGCAGCACAAACTGATACCGTCCATCGACGTGTGCCTGTCCATCGCCGATGGCGTCACCAACGCCAGCCTGCGCACCCGTGCCCGCGAGATACTGGATTCCGAACCGCGCTTCCAGCTCCTGGCCGGCCGGTCCGGCATTGAGCGGCTGCTCAATGCTTTTTATGCCATGCCGATGAATGAAGCGCTTGCATTCAAGCTCACCGTGGCGCGCGAGCAGCGCCCCGACATTTTCGAGCACAGCATCCAGATGACGTTGATCGCGCTGTTCCTGGCCCTCAAGAGCCGCCTGCCCGAACGCAAGCTGGCGACCGTCGCCGCAGCCGGCATGTTGCACGACATCGGCGTGCTGCACATCGACCCGTCGCTGCTGCAGCCGGGCAGGCGGCTCGATGCGGACGAGCTGCGCCACGTCTACGCCCATCCGATGACGGCCTACCTCATCCTGCAGACGTTTCCGCTATTCCACCCGGAAATCAGCACGGCGGTGTTCGAGCACCACGAGCGGCTCGACGGCAGCGGCTATCCGCGCGGGCTGAAGGGCGAGGAAATCAGCCGCCTCGGCCAGCTCCTCATGCTGGCCGAGGCGGTCACCACGCTGTTCGAGAAGAGCTGGCACGCGCACGGCGCCTCGCGCCTGTCGCTGATGCTGAAAATGAACCGGCGCAAGTTCGATCGCGAACTGATCGGCCATCTCGTCAGCCTGCTCCAGGACGGCGGGTCTCCTGAAGCGAACGGCCACGGCGAAGCCTCGGCCACGGCGGTGGTGACCCAGCTCGATCAACTGGCCGAGGTCTTCCGCCTCTGGCGAAGCGCCCATCAGGCCTGCGTGCTCGAATCGCCCCGGTCGGCCAAATCGCCCCTGGTGACGTTCGTCGACCGGCGCCTCACCGACCTGGAACGCACCCTGCTGGAAACCGGCTTCCATCCCGGCGAACTGGCGGCGTTCACGGCAAGCATCCAGGACGACCCCGAAGCGCTGGCCGAAGCGCAGCTCATGGCGTGCGAATCGCGCAAGCAGGTCAGCGACATCCTGAACGAGGTGCGGCGCCGCTGGACAGAACTCCAGGCCGACGACACCGGCCGCGCCATCGTCGAGGACTGGGGCAAGCACTCGGAGGCCTTTCTCAAGGCGTGATCTGCGGCGGCGCGCCTGCTGGCCGCGCCGGACCCCCCCCGCCCACGCGTTTGGCCGCGCCGCGTGCGGCGCTTATAATTGCGAGCCCCCATTTCGAACACTGAGGATGCGGCATTGCCCCGTCCTCTTTGTAACCATGTCCGACACCCATCCGCTCAAAGAAAAGCTCGCCCTGCTGGTTGGCATCGCCCTCGAAACCGTGGCGCCCGATGCGCCCGTCAGCCTCGAAATCGAACGCCCGAAGAATCCTGACCACGGCGACTTTTCCAGCAACGCCGCGATGCAGCTGGCACGTCCGCTGAAGAAGAATCCGCGCGAACTGGCGCAGCTGATCCTGGCCGAGTTGCCGGCCTCGCCGCTGATCGCCAAGGCGGAAATCGCCGGCGCCGGCTTCATCAATTTCCACCTCACCCCCGCCGCCTGGCACGGCCTGGTGCCGCAGATCCGTGCGGCCGGCGCGCAGTTCGGCCGCGGCGACGCCGGCCGCGGCCACAAGGTGCTGGTCGAGTTCGTCTCCGCGAATCCCACCGGTCCGCTGCACGTCGGCCACGGTCGCCAGGCGGCGCTCGGCGACGCGATCTGCAACCTGTATGCGGCGCAGGGCTGGGAGGTCACCCGCGAGTTCTACTACAACGACGCCGGGGTACAGATTCAGACACTCGCCAACAGCGTGCAGGCGCGCGCGAAGGGCATCAAGCCGGGCGACGCCGAGTGGCCGGAAACCGCCTACAACGGCGACTACATCGCCGACATCGCAGCGGATTTTCTGGCCGGCAAAACAGTAAAGTCGGACGACCGCGAATTCACCGCGTCGGGCGACATCGCCGACCTCGATTCGATCCGCCAGTTCGCCGTCGCCTACCTGCGCCACGAGCAGGACCTCGACCTCAAGGCCTTCGCGGTGCGCTTCGACCACTACTACCTGGAGTCGAGCCTGTACACCAGCGGGCGCGTCGAAGCGACGGTCAAGCGGCTCATCGACGCCGGCAAGACCTACGAGCAGGACGGCGCGCTGTGGCTCAGGACCACCGACTACGGCGACGACAAGGACCGCGTGATGAAGAAATCCGACGGCACCTACACCTATTTCGTGCCGGACGTCGCCTACCACATCGCCAAGTGGGAGCGCGGCTATGAGCGCGCGATCAACATCCAGGGCACCGACCACCACGGCACCATCGCCCGCGTGCGCGCCGGATTGCAGGCCGCCAACGTCGGCATCCCGCAGGGCTATCCCGATTACCTGCTGCATACCATGGTGCGCGTGATGCGCGGCGGCGAGGAGGTGAAGATCTCCAAGCGTGCCGGCAGCTACGTCACCCTGCGCGACCTCATCGAGTGGACCAGCAAGGACGCGGTGCGCTTCTTCCTGTTGAGCCGCAAGGCAGACACCGAATACATCTTCGACGTCGACCTTGCGGTCGCCAAAAACACCGACAATCCGGTGTATTACGTGCAATACGCGCACGCGCGCATCTGCCGCGTGTTCGAGGAATGGGGCGGCATGACGGACGCGCTCGACCACGCCAACCTCACGCTCTTGACCGCGCCGCACGAACTCGGGTTGATGCAGCGTCTGGCCGAATATCCGGAAACCGTCGCCACCGCCGCACGCGAACTGGCGCCGCACCTGCTGGTGCATTACCTGCAGATGCTGGCAGGCGATTTCCACGCCTGGTACAACGCCGAAAAATTCCTGGTCGAGGATGCGGCGACGAAACTCGCCCGGCTGGCGCTGGCCGACGCCACCCGCATTGCGATCGTCAACGGGCTGGCCTTGCTCGGTGTGTCCGCCCCGGAGAAAATGTAATGATCCTAGAAACAGCAATTGACCGCTTTCACGACGCGAATAGCCGATGAATACTCTACTTCCTGCCCTCGACATCGTTCACCATTCAGGCGAATCCGCTACGCACCCGCTGGCACGTCCGGCCGGGCGCCTGGCTTTGTCGATCCTCCTTGCGGGCATGAGCCCGCCGCGTCGTCACTTCGCGCCAGCCACCCGTCCAGACGCACCTTCGGGCGCGTCCAACTGCTGTTTCTAGGATCATGGCAAAACCCGCTTCCCGCAACACCGGCCGTTCGGGCGGCAGTTCCATATTCACCGGCGTGCTGATCGGCCTGATCGTCGGCGCGATCCTCGCCGTGGGCGTGGCGCTGTGGGTCACCGGCAGCAATCCGTTCAAATCCGCGCCAGCAGAACCGGCGCCCAGCGAGGCTGCGCCGGCCGCACCGGAAACCGCCCCCAGCTTCGATTTCTACAAGGTGCTGCCGGGCGACGCCGCGGGCGAACTGCCGCCCTCGGCTGCGCCCACGGCACCCACGCCGCGCTATTACCTGCAGGCAGGCGCATTCCAGAATCCGAACGACGCCGACAACCTGAAGGCGCAGCTGGCCTTGCTGGGCGTCGAGGCGGTCATCCAGACCGGCGAGGTCGCCGACAAGGGCGTGTTCCATCGCGTGCGCGTCGGCCCCTTCACTGCCATGGATGAAGTGAATCGCACCCGCAGCCTGCTGGCACAGAACAATATTCCCGCTACGCTGGTCAAAGAAATGTCCACCCTACAGGAGACGCCTTGATGTTCACCCGCGCTTTGGCTTTTGTTGCCGCCGCTGTTTTTTCCCTGTCCGTCCTGGCCGCCGGCCCGGAAGCCTTCGAGGGGCACGATTACGCCCGTGTGAAGAATCCGCAGCCGGTCGCCACCGGCAGCAAGGTCGAAGTGCTGGAGTTCTTCTGGTATCGCTGCCCGCACTGTTTTCAGCTCGAACCCGCACTCAATTCCTGGCAGAAGACCCTGCCCAAGGACGTCCAGGTTCGCCGCGTGCCGGCGGTGTTCCGCGACGACTGGCTGCCCGGCGCCAAGCTCTACTACACGCTGGAGCAGATGGGCCTGCTCGGCAGCCTGCACCACAAGGTGTTCGATGCCTACCACGTGGAAAACATCAACCTCAACGACCCGGCCGTACTGGGCGGCTGGATCGCCAAGCAAGGCGTCGACCGCAAGAAATTCGAAGGCATCTACGATTCCTTCTCCACCCAGTCCAAGGCCACCCAGGGCGCGCGACTGGCCACCACCTACGCCATCAGCGGCGTCCCGGCCTTCATCATCGACGGCAAATACGCCACCTCGGCGTCGATGACCGGCAGCCCGGCGCGGCTGTTCGAGGTGCTCGACCAGCTGATCGTCAAGGCGCGCGCCGAACGCAGCGGCAAAAAGGCCGCCAGGTAACGCACTTGGCATCCGTCCCCATCCAGAGACCGAATCAACCCCTGCGGGTTTTCATCACGGGCGCCAGTTCCGGCCTGGGCGCGGCGCTGGCGCGGCACTACGGCGCGCTGGGCGCGCAGCTGGGTCTGGCCGGGCGCCGGCTCGACGGCCTGCAGGACACGGCTTCCGGGCTCGATGCGCAGCTGTATCAGGCCGACGTGCGGGACGCCGCGGCCATGCAGGCGGCGGCCGCAGCGTTCTTGAACGAGGTCGGCCCGCCCGACATCGTTATTGCGGCGGCCGGCATCAGCGTCGGTACCCTGACCGAGGAGGCCGTCGACGTGCCGGTTTTTCGCGCGGTCATGGACGCCAACGTACTGGGGCTGGTGCACACCTTCCAGCCCTTCATCGCGGCCATGCAGGCGAACGGCGGCGTGCTGTGCGGCATTTCCAGCGTGGCCGGGGTACGCGGGCTGCCGGGCGGCGGCGCGTATTCGGCATCGAAGGCCGCGGCCACGGTTTATCTGGAAGCCTTGCGGCTCGAACTGAAAGCGCGCGGCATCAATGTGGTCACCGTCGCGCCCGGCTATATCGACACGCCGATGACGCAGGTCAACCCGTATGCCATGCCGTTCAGAATGAGCGCCCGGACAGCGGCGTCCAAGGTGGCACGCTGCATTGAACGGCGCCGTGCCTATACGGTCATACCGTGGCAAATGGCATGGGTGGCGCGAATGCTGAAATGGCTGCCCATTCCAGTTTATGATTCACTGTTGCTGAACGCGCCGCGCAAGCCTCGCAGCCTGCCAACGTGATCGCGTGATCAAATCGCAAGTGGAGTCCCCATGTCCAATCCCCTGAACATCATCCTGATCGACGACCACCCCCTGTTGCGCATGGGGGTGGCGGGCTACATCCAGCAAGAGCCGGACCTGACGCTCACCGCGCAGCTGGCCAATGCCGCCGAACTGCGTGCCTGGCTGGCGGCGGGCAACCGCGCCGATGCCGCGCTGCTCGACCGTTCGCTGCCCGACGCCGACGGCCTCGACCTCGTCTCCGACCTGCGCGATCTCGGCATCAAGGTCATCATGCTCACCATTGCCGATTCCGACGAGGAAATCTCCGAGGCGATCTCGTCCGGCGTCGACGGTTATGTCATCAAGTCCAGCGAGCCCGACCAGGTGCTGGCGGCCATCCGCAGCGTGTGCGACGGCCAGAGCAGCTTCCCGCTCAACATCATGCAGAAGATGGCGCGCGGCGAGCTCAACAACAGCGCCCTGTCGGCGCTGACCGCGCGTGAAATGGAAATCGTCAACCACGTGAAGGAAGGGCTGTCCAACAAGGCGATTGCCTACCAGATGACCCTGTCGGAAAACACCGTGCGCAACCACCTGCGCAACATCATGGAAAAGCTGGGCCTCAGAAACCGCGTCCAGGTCGCCACCCTGGCGCTGAAGGAAGACCACAAGCGGCACTGAGTACGCAGCGTGCCAGCAAAAAGCGCAGCTCAGTGCCGCGCTTTTTTGTGCCGCCGGCTTACTCTACGGTGACTGACTTTGCCAGATTGCGCGGCTTGTCCACGTCGGTACCCTTTTGCAGGGCGGCGTGATATGACAGCAGCTGCAGCGGCACGGTGTGCAGGATCGGCGACAGCGCGCCGTTGCTGCCGCCGGGCAGCTTGATGACGTGCACAAAGGCCGATTCCTCGATGGCCACATCGCCGTCGGCGAACACATACAGCTCGCCGCCGCGCGCGCGCACTTCCTGCAGGTTCGACTTCAGCTTTTCGATCAGCTGGTCGTTGGGCGCGATGGTGACCACCGGCATGTCCTCGTCCACCAGCGCCAGCGGGCCGTGCTTGAGTTCGCCCGCCGGATAGGCCTCGGCGTGAATATAGGAAATTTCCTTCAGCTTCAGCGCGCCTTCGAGCGCGACCGGGTAATGCACGCCGCGCCCGAGGAACAGCGCGTGGTGCTTGTTGGCGAAGTGCTGCGCCCAGGCTTCGACCTGCGGCTCCAGCGCCAGCACCTGCTGCGTCTTGTTGGGCAGGCTGCGCAGCTCGGCCAGATACGCGGCCTCCTGTTCCGCGCTGAGCCGCCCGCGCAGTTTGGCCAGCACCAGCGTCAGCAGGAACAGGCCGGCCAGCTGGGTAGTGAAGGCCTTGGTCGAGGCGACGCCGATTTCCGGCCCGGCACGGGTCAGAAATTTCAGGCGCGACGCGCGGGTGAGCGCCGACTCCGGCACGTTGCAGATCGTCAGCGTCTTGTCCTGGCCCAGGGTCTTGGCGTGGTTGAGCGCCGCCAGCGTGTCGGCGGTCTCGCCCGACTGCGAGATGGTGACGATGAGCGCATCGGGGTTGGGCACCGTGGTGCGGTAGCGGTACTCGCTGGCGATTTCGGCATGCGCCGGGATGCCTGCGATCTCTTCCAGCCAGTAAGTGGCCACCTTCGCCGCATGGTAGCTGGTTCCGCAGGCGAGGAAGGTGACGGCGTTCACCTTGCTCAATACTTCCATGGCGTCGAAGCCGAACCATTCGGGCTGAACATGATCCTGCGTCACGGCGATCAGCAGCGTGTCGCTCAGCGCGCGCGGCTGCTCGTGGATTTCCTTCTGCATGAAGTGGCGGTAATTGCCGAGCTCGGCCATGTCGGCCGACAGTTCGGAAATGTGCACGCTGCGGTCGACCGGCTTGCCCGCCGCGTCGACCACCGTCACCGCCAGCAGGCCGATGTCGGCAACGTCGCCCTCTTCCAGATACATCACGCGCTGGGTCACCGGCAGCAGGGCCGAGACGTCCGACGCGATGAAGTTTTCCTCGATGCCGAGCCCGATCAAGAGCGGGCTGCCCTTGCGCGCGCAGATCAGCCGATGCGGTGAGTCGGTGCTCACCACGCCGATCGCATAGGCGCCTTCGAGCTCGGCCACCGCCGCACGGGTGGCGGCGAGCAGGTCTTTCGACGCACGGTAATACAGTTCGATCAGATGCGCGATGACTTCGGTGTCGGTTTCCGAGGTGAAGACGAAGCCTTCAGCCGTCAGGCGCGCGCGCAGCGCTTCGTGATTTTCGATGATGCCGTTGTGCACCACCGCCAGGCTGCCGCTCACATGGGGGTGCGCGTTGGCTTCCGACGGCGCGCCGTGGGTGGCCCAGCGGGTGTGCGCGATGCCGAGGTTGCCGTGCACCTGCTGCGCCGTGCATTCCTCCGCCAGCGAGGCGACGCGCCCGATGCTGCGCACCCGCTTCAGCCCGCCGTCGATGATCACCAGCCCGGCCGAGTCGTAGCCGCGGTATTCCAGCCGGCGCAGTCCTTCGAGCAGGATGGGAACGACGTTACGTTGCGCAACCGCGCCGACAATGCCGCACATGATTAGCGCTCCGCTTTGAGTGAGGCGTGAGGGGTAAGGGGTGAGGCGTTTAGCCCCGAACCGCCGCCGCGTTGCTTGTTTGGATTTTCCATAGTGTCCAGGTCTCCCATTATTTACGCCTCACCCCTCACGCCTTACGCCTCACGATTTCTTCGCCGGGCGCTTCCAGCCGCTGAGAGTGAGCTGTTTCGCCCGCGACAGGGTGAGTTCACCGGCGGGTGCATCCTTCGTCAGCGTGGTGCCGGCGCCCAGGGTGGCGCCGCGGCCGACGGTGACCGGCGCAATGAGCTGGGTACCGGAGCCGACGAAGGCCTCGTCCTCGATCACCGTGCGATGCTTGTTGGCGCCGTCGTAGTTGCAGGTGATGGTGCCGGCGCCGATGTTGACCTGCTTGCCCATGGTGGTGTCGCCGACGTAGGACAGGTGGTTGATCTTGGAGCCGTCGTCGATCTGGCTGTTCTTGATTTCGACGAAGTTGCCGACATGAACGTCGCGCGCAAGCCGGGTGCCGGGGCGGATGCGCGAGAACGGCCCCAGCCGGTTGGCTTCGCCAATGGCCGCGTCGTCGATCAGGGTGAAGGCGTCGATGCGCGTGCCAGCTGCAACCGTCACGTTGCGCAGCACGCAGTTGGCGCCCACTTGCACGCCATCGCCCAGTTCCACATGGCCCTCGAACACACAGTTGACGTCAATGACAACGTCGCGGCCGCAGTTCAGCGAGCCGCGCACGTCGAGCCGCGCCGGATCCATCAGGGTTACCCCGGCATCGAGCAGCGCCTGCGCGATCTCGCTCTGGTGGATGCGTTCGAGTTGGGCCAGCTGCGCCTTGCTGTTGACCCCCAGCACTTCCCACTCGTACGCCGGCTGGTAAGTGTCCACGTCGACCCCGTCGCGCACCGCCAGCGCGACGATGTCGGTGAGGTAGTACTCGCCCTGCGCGTTGTCGTTCTTCAGTTCATCGATCCAGCGCTTCAGATGGCGCGTCGCGACCGCCAGGATGCCGGTGTTGACCTCCCGGATCGCCCGCTCGGCAGGCGTCGCGTCCTTGTGCTCGACGATGCGGGTGACCTTGCCGCCCTCCCGCACGATGCGGCCATAGCCGTCCGGGTGCATCAGGTTCACCGTCAGCAGCCCCAGCCTGCCGGCCTGCGCTGCGGCAACCAGCGGCTGCAGCGTCGAGACGCGCGTCAGCGGCACATCGCCGTACAGCACCAGCGTGACGCTGTCGTCCGCCAGCTGCGGCAACGCCTGCTTGACGGCGTGGCCGGTGCCGTGCTGTTCGGCCTGAAGCACAAACATCAGCCTGTCGTCAGCCAGCGCCTGCGGCACCGCATCGCCGCCAAAACCGTAGACTACGCAGGTCTGCGCCGCGCCAAGCGCATGCGCGGTACCCACCACATGGCCGAGCAGGGGTTTGCCTGCCAGCCGGTGCAGCACCTTGGGGAGGTCGGAGCGCATGCGGGTGCCTTTGCCCGCCGCGAGTATCAGGATCTCAAGCATGGAATGCATTCGTATCGGTCCGGGTATGACATCGCGTCAGCACATGGAAGAGCAAAACGCGCGCCAAGTATAAAGCCTGCGCCCGTCCGTCCCAATGAAAATGGCGCTGCACGTGCAGGCCGACCATCGAGTAGGGGACGGAGTTACCCCCGTCGCCCTCTCACCACCGTACCTGCGGTTCCGCATACGGCGGTTCATCAAACATGCTGGAAGCGTTGCTGAGTGTCCAGCAACGAAACCAACCCCAGTGCGTCAAAGAAGCGTTTCGGATAGCCCGCGTTCATATGGCTCGCTCCGGCGTTCCACCAGGGGCCGCGTCCGTTGCTTGCCGATTTCCATGCTCGCGTCTCGTCCAGGCCACGTGCTTGTAGTCGCCTGTTACGAGTGGCCGGTCGCTTCCATTGCCGCCATAGCAGGCAGCGCAGTTTGCGCCGTATCCATCCGTCCAGCTCCTGCAACACGCCTTTTACCTCAGTCAGCCGAAAGCAGGATGTCCAGCCACACAGCACCGGGTAAGCTCCGCTATCGTTTTGTCGAGGCTGCGCGAGGCATTCCCAACGACGGTTTCACGCACCCTGTCTTTCAATCGCTTCAGACTGCCGTCGGCAATCTTGAGACGGGCCTGCTTGTGCCATGTGACGCTGTAACCCAGAAACTTCCGCTGCCAGGGCCGCGCGACGGCGCTCTTGTCCCGGTTGACCCGAAGCTTCAATTTCTGCTCCAGGTATCCGGTGATCGCCGCCATCGCGTGCTGCCCCGCCGCTTCGCTTTTGACATAAATGTTGCAGTCGTCGGCATAGCGGCAGAATCGGTGTCCCCGGCGTTCCAGTTCGCGGTCCAAGTCCGTCAGCAGGACATTCGACAGCAACGGCGACAGGGGGCCGCCCTGCGGCGTGCCTTCTGTCTTCGCGGCTACGATCCCTTCTGACATCATGCCCGCTTCCGGATAACGCCGGATCAGTTTCAATACCCGCTCATCTTTCACCCGGCGCGATATTCTTGACATCGGAATGTCGTGGTTCACCCGGTCAAAGAATTTCTCCAAATCGAGGTCGACCACCCAGCGGCGGCCTTCCCTGATGTAGCCTTGCGCTCGTTGCACCGCTTGCCATGCATTGCGGCCCGGTCGGAACCCGTAGCTATGTTCGGAGAATTCAGGTTCGAACTCTGGTTGCAGAACTTGCAGCAGCGCTTGCTGGTTCAGGCGATCCAACACCGTCGGGATGCCGAGTGTGCGCACCCCACCATTGGGCTTGGGTATTTCTACCTTGCGAATCGCCGCCGGTAGGTAGTCCCCCGCCAGTAGCGCTGCCTTGACGCTCGGCCAGTGCTGTTGCAGCCATGCTTTGAACTCGTTCACGGTGAGTCCATCGACTCCTGCCGCGCCCTTGTTCCGCATGACCCGCTCATACGCTTGCCAGAGGTTGCTACGTTCGACTACGGCTTCCATCTGCCGCAGTCCTTCCGCTTTCGTTTGCCCATCCGCCGCCGTGCCAATCTCGGCGCCCAACCCGGCAATCGACGGAATCCGTCCGCCTCTTTCCAGTTGCCTGCGTTGTTGCGTCTTCGATTTGCATCGAGGTCGGATGTCCTAATCGCGTTGTTCAATGTTCAGGCCTTCGGTCAGGAGTCTTCTCGGGCTCTCCGCTTCGCTCCCAATCTACCATGCCTTCTGCTGACTTCTGCATGCGCATCCCGGCACCTCTCGATGTCGGTAGCACAGGGAGGAAACCCCTCCGCACACATACAGATCCCCCCGGGTATTGCGCACTCACCTTCACGCTTGTGCCTGTCGGATATACGTCGTAGCGTTCCGTACACGTATCGGGCTTTGACGATATGGGACATCTCACCCCGCTACGCCGCCTCGTATCCGCTTCCTGTTCGTCAGGCCAGCGCTTTGCCTTCGGCTTCCTCCAGATTCGCAGTCACCCGCGACACCCTTGCCTTCCGCTAGCACTTCCCCTTGCCGGGCGTGCAGAGGACTTTCACCTCCAAGTCGTCCGGTTCACCACCACAGTGAACCGAACAGCGCCAGTCACGGCGCTACGCGCCATGCCTGGCGCACCCAATAAAAAGCCCCGCACCAGGCGGGGCTTTATTTAGCACAACGGTCAGATACTCAGTACCTTGTCGCCACGCGCGATACCTGTGACACCACTGTGTACAGTTTCCAAGATCGATGCAGTACCGACGGCCTGGATAAAGCTATCCAGCTTGTCGCTGGTACCGGTCAACTGCACGGTGTAGACGCTGCTGGTCACATCCACGATCTGGCC